>JBAXTC010000262.1:0-9164 GCA_037130375.1 Verrucomicrobiota bacterium
TGGGCGTTACTATAAACATGGCGCTCCTAACGGAGCTGGGAACTCGGAGAGTTGGCTCATGGGTTTGGGATTGAACAGGAGGAAACGGAGATAACGGAGAAATAGATCTGCCATTGCCTGAATCGGGCAGGCGCTTATGTTGGCCTTCCGTCTCTGATCCCTCGGATATTTCCTGTGGCACCTGTGGCGGCCAAGATGGCCGAAGAACTCAATGCCACGGAAACCATCTTTCCAGGCACCAAACTGCATAAGGTGTTCAAATTGGTATCAGGTTGAAATCCGGCGGCTGCCGTGTTCTGCAATTGAGCGCGGAGTGTCCGTGCAGACATGCGCGGCGTCCTTGTCGGGCAGACTGCTTCAACGGGGCCGCGCTCAATTGAGCGCGGAGTTGGCGAGGCTGCCGGTAAGGGAGCCGCCGACGGTTTGGGCTTCAACGGGGCCGCGCTCAATTGAGCGCGGAGTTCTGGTGACGTTGCTGCATGAGGGGACGGTCGGCGAGTGGCTTCAACGGGGCCGCGCTCAATTGAGCGCGGAGTTACGTCGGCAACAAACAGCGGGGACGTGACGTTTACGACGCTTCAACGGGGCCGCGCTCAATTGAGCGCGGAGTTCTACCGGCCCGCAAACCACCCGCCCGCCCCCCCGTGGGCTTCAACGGGGCCGCGCTCAATTGAGCGCGGAGTTGCCAGCCTGATTGCGACAATGGAACCGGACGAAGTCGCTTCAACGGGGCCGCGCTCAATTGAGCGCGGAGTTTCCGCGCCTGGGCAGAAGCCAACCCCGACGCCTTCCCAGCTTCAACGGGGCCGCGCTCAATTGAGCGCGGAGTTGGCGGGGGTTGGGAAGGCGGTGGTGGGGGGTCTGGAGCTTCAACGGGGCCGCGCTCAATTGAGCGCGGAGTTATGACCTAACCAATCCGATGCTGTACCCGAAGATGGGCTTCAACGGGGCCGCGCTCAATTGAGCGCGGAGTTTACGAGAGCAAAGTCAGTTTCAAAAGCCGCTAACCATGGCTTCAACGGGGCCGCGCTCAATTGAGCGCGGAGTTCCGAGTGCCAGCCCCGACTTGCCGGCGAACGAAAAGCTTCAACGGGGCCGCGCTCAATTGAGCGCGGAGTTTCTTTGACCTGCCAATTACTGTGGAAGTCATGACTATGCTTCAACGGGGCCGCGCTCAATTGAGCGCGGAGTTACCAAAGCGACTTATATGCTGACGACACACATTCAGGCTTCAACGGGGCCGCGCTCAATTGAGCGCGGAGTTCGCTCGATAGTGTGGGTTGCGCGGACTGGTCAGCGGCGCTTCAACGGGGCCGCGCTCAATTGAGCGCGGAGTTAGCATCGCGTCTCCCATGTCGTACACCATACCGCTGGCTTCAACGGGGCCGCGCTCAATTGAGCGCGGAGTTCAGGTGCAGGAATGGCAGGTCAAGGCCGCGGCGACGCGCTTCAACGGGGCCGCGCTCAATTGAGCGCGGAGTTCGCTGCCTCCAGCCGCGACCAAACGCGCCCGGATCGGCTTCAACGGGGCCGCGCTCAATTGAGCGCGGAGTTACCCAGTTAGCCCCCCGGATTGCTCGCGACGGTATGCTTCAACGGGGCCGCGCTCAATTGAGCGCGGAGTTCGTAATCGCTGCCTTCTCTGTGTGTCCTGAATGTGTGGCTTCAACGGGGCCGCGCTCAATTGAGCGCGGAGTTCCGGTGCGGCAGGGCAGGCGAGGCATGGCGGGGCAAGCTTCAACGGGGCCGCGCTCAATTGAGCGCGGAGTTTAACCGCTCGCCGGGCCTTTTGCTGCCCCCAACCACGCTTCAACGGGGCCGCGCTCAATTGAGCGCGGAGTTCAAAACCTTCTGCGAAAAGCACGCCGTCCCATTCTCGCTTCAACGGGGCCGCGCTCAATTGAGCGCGGAGTTGCATTTCCTGCGGACTGGACTAACGGTATTACGATGCTTCAACGGGGCCGCGCTCAATTGAGCGCGGAGTTATGCAGACGATGAGTCTGGGAGCATACCCAGGTACGAGCTTCAACGGGGCCGCGCTCAATTGAGCGCGGAGTTCCCTTAAAAGGATATTGTCGATACCAATTAGAGTTTAGCTTCAACGGGGCCGCGCTCAATTGAGCGCGGAGTTTGGTTGCTGAGTCCTTCTTATGTGCGTCGTGAGACCGCTTCAACGGGGCCGCGCTCAATTGAGCGCGGAGTTTTTTCTTCGCATCCTAAACGTCTGGGGGGTGTGATTGCTTCAACGGGGCCGCGCTCAATTGAGCGCGGAGTTCACTTTCACTGAATGGTAATCAAGGTGCGTTGTATTTGCTGCTTCAACGGGGCCGCGCTCAATTGAGCGCGGAGTTAAAACTCGAAGTAGTTAATATCGAAGTCATCCACTAGCTTCAACGGGGCCGCGCTCAATTGAGCGCGGAGTTCAGCCGACTTGAGTCAGGAGTGATTTATGAGCACAACGCTTCAACGGGGCCGCGCTCAATTGAGCGCGGAGTTGGCCTTGGATGGTTACTTACCAAGGTCTTGACGATCATGCTTCAACGGGGCCGCGCTCAATTGAGCGCGGAGTTGTCCTCGACGACGTCCAATCCGCATCCCAAAAAGAACTCGCTTCAACGGGGCCGCGCTCAATTGAGCGCGGAGTTTCCTGCACAGCCACCCGGAAGTGCCACGAAAACACAGCTTCAACGGGGCCGCGCTCAATTGAGCGCGGAGTTCAAAAGCCACAACTAACGCCGCGTGCTCACTGAAGCGCTTCAACGGGGCCGCGCTCAATTGAGCGCGGAGTTTGCGGTAACGCCGTGAGGAGAAACGCTGAAAAGCTGGCTTCAACGGGGCCGCGCTCAATTGAGCGCGGAGTTGACTTCTAGCCCCATCAACCAATCTATGCTCACACCGCTTCAACGGGGCCGCGCTCAATTGAGCGCGGAGTTTGCGTGAAGGTAAAGAGAAGCAGAACATGGGGAGAGTAGCTTCAACGGGGCCGCGCTCAATTGAGCGCGGAGTTCACTGACGACCTCGGCACCGACGCGCTGCTATAACGCTTCAACGGGGCCGCGCTCAATTGAGCGCGGAGTTGTACGGACTATTCGTTACCGCATCGGCCAGGCCATCGCTTCAACGGGGCCGCGCTCAATTGAGCGCGGAGTTGCGGAAAAATGGGAACTTCAAAATCATGCGTTTCTGCTTCAACGGGGCCGCGCTCAATTGAGCGCGGAGTTACGAATAGGTTTTCCGAACGAAGACATTGGGAAGCCGCTTCAACGGGGCCGCGCTCAATTGAGCGCGGAGTTGGGGTATGTCGAAACGATGTGGGCTTGCGAAGGGTCGCTTCAACGGGGCCGCGCTCAATTGAGCGCGGAGTTAACGTCTTCAACGCCGCATCCACAATCGTCCCGCGGTGCTTCAACGGGGCCGCGCTCAATTGAGCGCGGAGTTCCTTAAGTCTCAAGCCGCTGAATTGGCAACCTGTGTTGCTTCAACGGGGCCGCGCTCAATTGAGCGCGGAGTTAACGCGCAGACGCGCAACCGAAGGCAAGAGCGACCGGCTTCAACGGGGCCGCGCTCAATTGAGCGCGGAGTTCTAGCCAGCCGGCCCGCAGTCCTCGCGTACCCGCCTGGCTTCAACGGGGCCGCGCTCAATTGAGCGCGGAGTTCCCCCCATTTGAAACCCAGTCAGATCCAAAGACTACAGGCTTCAACGGGGCCGCGCTCAATTGAGCGCGGAGTTCACGCTCTCGTAATCATGCGCGGCATCCACATAGCAGCTTCAACGGGGCCGCGCTCAATTGAGCGCGGAGTTAGCTGCAGCGCCGGCCGAACGCGGCTGTGGTGGTGATGCTTCAACGGGGCCGCGCTCAATTGAGCGCGGAGTTATGCCTACCATGACCGGCATAGTAGTAAGAACATCACGCTTCAACGGGGCCGCGCTCAATTGAGCGCGGAGTTTACCCAAGGTCGGGAAAATGCTGGGTCTCGAGGGGTCGCTTCAACGGGGCCGCGCTCAATTGAGCGCGGAGTTACCATCACACGCATCCGGAGGCGGCAATGGGGCATGCTTCAACGGGGCCGCGCTCAATTGAGCGCGGAGTTTTGCCAGTCCCTCAGCTTGGTCAACGGTCACGGTGAGCTTCAACGGGGCCGCGCTCAATTGAGCGCGGAGTTAAGAGGCATTGGACTTCTTCTATTCCGCCAAGCCGGTGCTTCAACGGGGCCGCGCTCAATTGAGCGCGGAGTTGCCCCGTCGCCAGCGAATGTGCCGACGTGCGTGCCGGTGCTTCAACGGGGCCGCGCTCAATTGAGCGCGGAGTTCTCCCTTGTCTGGTGATGATATATGGCCAAGTATCAGCTTCAACGGGGCCGCGCTCAATTGAGCGCGGAGTTCATGTTCATCGCCAGCAACCCGCATTCGACAGCCAACCGCTTCAACGGGGCCGCGCTCAATTGAGCGCGGAGTTGTTGCAGGACTTCATGGTAACCATGCAGTTCCCGGCGCTTCAACGGGGCCGCGCTCAATTGAGCGCGGAGTTTTCACACCCAAGCCGCCCAAGCCGACGCCCACACCCAAGCTTCAACGGGGCCGCGCTCAATTGAGCGCGGAGTTCACTTGAGAGAAGGGGAGCATCTTCACATGCTCACGCTTCAACGGGGCCGCGCTCAATTGAGCGCGGAGTTAACACCAGAGGGCAAAGAGAAAGACATACATACGATGCTTCAACGGGGCCGCGCTCAATTGAGCGCGGAGTTGGCACAGATCGCCGTGGTTGACGCCCCGGGGAGGTTCGCTTCAACGGGGCCGCGCTCAATTGAGCGCGGAGTTCTTTGCCAACGGCGGCGAAATACGCGACCGGAGTCGCTTCAACGGGGCCGCGCTCAATTGAGCGCGGAGTTCCAGGTATCTCTAACATTGATGAAGCGCTTAAATGGAGCTTCAACGGGGCCGCGCTCAATTGAGCGCGGAGTTAACGGTAACCGTGGTCGTTGGACCGCAGACACTTGCTGCTTCAACGGGGCCGCGCTCAATTGAGCGCGGAGTTAGTTAAAAGATTACCTGGCACAAGTTGAAGAAGAGTTGCTTCAACGGGGCCGCGCTCAATTGAGCGCGGAGTTGCCGCACACCTACCGCTACCAATAGCCGACGAGGATCGCTTCAACGGGGCCGCGCTCAATTGAGCGCGGAGTTCACAGTATCACCGAGCTTCCGATGCTGGCTCAAATAGCTTCAACGGGGCCGCGCTCAATTGAGCGCGGAGTTAACTGAAAGTGTTGACCAAAGCGGATTGGTCAAGTGGGCTTCAACGGGGCCGCGCTCAATTGAGCGCGGAGTTCTCTCTAAGTCTGGACGTGACCAGCCACTCGGACCGGCTTCAACGGGGCCGCGCTCAATTGAGCGCGGAGTTACAGTTCAGCCGCCTCGGCAGCCTTCTCGCTCATGCAGCTTCAACGGGGCCGCGCTCAATTGAGCGCGGAGTTCTGGTCGTATTTCTTATGCCGAGGCCAAAGATCTGGCTTCAACGGGGCCGCGCTCAATTGAGCGCGGAGTTGGAATTAACCCCCGCCACTCTTAAAGCTGCCAGGCAGCTTCAACGGGGCCGCGCTCAATTGAGCGCGGAGTTTGGAGAAGCAACTGCCGTTTACGGTGCATCGGGTTACGCTTCAACGGGGCCGCGCTCAATTGAGCGCGGAGTTAAGCATGGGAAGCGCACGAACAATCTCACGACACTGGAGCTTCAACGGGGCCGCGCTCAATTGAGCGCGGAGTTAGCGCTCTCATCCTGTCCGCAGCGGACGGGCTTGGCAAGAGCAGGATGCGAGCACTCTGGCATCAACTTGGCTCTCGGGCAAGGGCTGCGGCGAGAGGTAGTCAGTAAGCGTTTGCCGGGCAGGGAGTTGTGCTACCCGAGCGCCTGGCGGTTTTTCCCCGCCACCGAGCCGCTCGCATGAGTTAATATGTCAAAGAACGATTTAGAAAGCGTAGCATGGCGCCTCTATCTTGAGGTAAGGCATGCCCAGCGCCGTGATCACACGGTCGCCGCGGCCCTCCGCGGGACCGAGCATGACGAAGATGACCTGATCTTCGGTGTGCTTGATCACCTCAGCCAGTTCCGACTCCAGCGTAGCCCTTTCTGACGGGTTCAGGTCGCACTCGAAGACGGAGAACTGGAGGTGGTCGCCATAGTTTTTGCAGACCGTGAACACCCGGCGCAGGCGTTTGGCGTCGGCGATGTCGTAGCAAACCAGGTAGGTCGTTCTCATCAGCGCGTTGTCAGGGGGATGTATTCGGGGATTTCGCCCGTCAGCACTTTCGCCAGGAGTCGGGCCTGAAGCTCAAGCGCGCGGCGGTAGCTGACTTTGTAGTCGAAGATCGGGTGCGTGAGCAACGCGCTCATGCGCTGCTCATAGGTTTGAAAGAACCGCTTCCGCCCGGCGGCGGTCAGGTTGACGGCCTGGCCGGCCTGGACAAAATCGTTTTCACTCACCACGCGGTTGTTAATGCACGTGAGCACCGCCGATTCGGCCACGAGCGGACGGAACTCCTCCATCAAGTCCAGCGCGAGCGCAGGGCGGCCAAAACGGGGCTGATGGTAAAAGCCCACATAAGGATCGAAGCCGACGGCGAGCGCGGCGAGGAGGCAATCCTTGGCCAGCAGGCTGTAGGCGAGGGAAAGCATCGCGTTGACCGGGTCGGTCGGCGGACGGCGGTTGCGGCCGTTGAAGTGGAAGTTGAAGGTGAAGGCTTGCCGGGACGGCATTTCCAAACCGGGTAATTGATCATCCAGTTCGTCCGTCAGCTTGATCATCCCGCCGAGTTGCTCGAAATAGGCCGCCGCCGCGCCGCCTTCCACGCCCAGGAGCGATTCAATGGACTCCGCCCGGGAGGCGGCCTCCGCATACTGCTTGAGCTTGAGGAGTGTGGCGGGGGGCGCTTCGACATGATTCCGCATCAGCATGGTCCGGTGGTTGCGGATTTTGCCCTGCACGAATTGCCGCGCCAACCGCAGGCAGGTGGCGGGGTCGCGGGCCAGGCGGAACTGCTCGATGCGCAGAAAGACGTTTTTGAGCTCGTGACCGCGCGTCAGCCCGTAGAACCAGCCGCCCATCGAGAAATAGGTTACCGGCACCTCCAACTCGCAGAGCGTCTGGATGGCCTGGGTGGTGATCTGGATGTTGCCAAACAGCGCCACGTGCGAGACGTCGTTGATGCGCACCTCCTCTAGCAGCGACTTCTCCTGCCTGATTTGCAGCACTTCGTCCTTGCGGCCCATGTGCAGGCCCTGGGTGCTGAGGTAGAGCGCCCGCGAATCGTCGCGCGCGGCGATGAGTCGGCGGACGCCGTCTGGTTGAGGGTTGAGGGTTGAAGGTTGAGAGGCAGGGGCCGCCAGCAAACGCGTTTCGTCGGGCAGGCAGACGGTGACCAGCGAGCAGCGCGGGCACTTGGGCGAGGCGACCAGCGGCGGGGGAATGGCGGCCGTGGCGGCCTGCCGTGCGGCGGCAATGCGGTCCTCGACCCACAACGCCAGTTCCGGCGTGATGGGCAACCGCACCCGCTGCTTTGTCTCGCGGTAATAAATGACGCCCTCGTTGCAGGTGTAGCCGTTGTCGCGCAGGATCAGCGCCTGCACGCCAAGCTGCATCCGATCCGCGTCCCAAAGCTCATTGCCATCCTCGCCGACTTTCGGCGCGCCGGCCTTGTAGTCCACGGGGCATACCTCCACAAAATGTGCTGCGGGTTGCGGGTTGCGTGACACGGGCGCGCTGGTCATCTGATCCTCCGGGGCGGCCAGTGAGTGGGTGGTCTGGTCCGGCTCCTCGGGCACCGTGCCCGCCCGGACTTCGACCAAATCCAGCTTGGCCGACACGCCCAGCCGCTCTGAACCCATTTGGACGGAGCGGGAATGGATGATTTCGTTGGTTGAGGGTTGAGAGTTGAGGGTTGAGGGGGCCGCGACTGGTGCGAGGTCGGCTTGTGCCCCCTGTCCTCCGTCCTCTGCCTTCTTCCGCCTCCCTGCTTCCCTTCCCGCTGGCGGCGGCAGATCGCCCTGGCCGGAATCCACGCGGCGATGGAGCGCCTTGCCACGCAGCGTGTCCGCGCTCTCCACGAAGACGCCCTCGACGAACTCGTAGTAGAACAGCCGTGGGCAATAAACGAACTCGTTGAGCATCCGGGCGGGAAGGATTTGAGTGGGGAGTCCGGAAGGCGGGGCTGAGCAGTCTAAAGTCTCGGGTCTAAAGTCGAATGCCGGAATAGCCTGAGTGCGGACTTCGGGGGATGGAGTTCGCAGTTCGGAGTCCGGAGTGCGGAGTGTGGGGGCTCCTTCGGGTTGGGAAGCCTGGACCGCGGATTCAGGACTTTGGACTTCGGACCTTGGACTTTGGACTTCCCCCGTTCGACTTTGGACTTTGGACTTTGGACTCTGGACTGGGGCAGGGGGAGGCACTTCCCGCCGCAGGATTTCCAATGCCTTCTGGAAGACCGGGTGGGCTGCCTCCGGAGCTGGCTCTGTCCCGGAGGGACAAACGACAATAGCCCGGCGTTTCAACGCCGGGCTATTCTCAACCACCCCGCCGGGATGATGATGTTCAAATCCTGGTGGCCTTGGGCCGGCCGCCGGCGCTGGAGAATCGGCTGAGAGTGCCTGGCCGCCCATTGGCAGAGCAGGCCCTAAACCGGCTGTAAGCCGGCGCTCCGGCCCCGGTGCAAAGGGCGGCGGAGCCGCCGCGAACAAATCGAGCTGACCGCTCTCGGCGGCTGACGCTTTCCCGGTTGGCTTAGGCGCTTGAGGCGGAGATGGATCAGTTCCCATATTCATATTAGGGCGGCAATCATTGCGCGGTTAGGTGCCAAGCATCATGTCAGATCCTGCGGTTTGCGGCGCGGTGCGGGCGGGACATCCGTGATCTTCCTGACCAGTTGGTAATGCCTGCGGAAGATGGCCACGACGGCAGGGTTCTTCACAAGCTCCTTGAAGAGCAACAGGAACAGGCCGGCGTGGGGCCCTTGTTCAGCGAAGGGCTCCAGGGTCGCGCCGACCATCTCACGCCCCACCTCGGGGTCGTGGCTCCACTTTATGTAATACCTGGCCTTTTCCCAGCCGTAGCTGATGGTGGCAGCGACCTGAGGCAGCTTAGTAGTACCTGGGATGAACTGGACCAGCACGCGCCGG
>JBAXTC010000263.1:0-9162 GCA_037130375.1 Verrucomicrobiota bacterium
GGAAATCCGAAGACCGAAAACCGAAAACCGAAGACTGAAGACCGAAGACAATCGAGCGTGGATCGCAGGTTCCAGCTTGTGGCTGCCGTGGAGTTTGTTTCAGCAGAAACAGTCCGCCACGCTCCTCATTCGGATTTCGGATTTCGGGTTTCCTTCGGATTTCGGATTTCGGATTTCCTTCGGATTTCAGATTTCGGATTTCAGATTTCGGATTTCGCTCTTTCACCCTCTCCTCCTGCCGCGCCGGGTTTCGAAGAACGCCTGCAGCATCTGGGCGAAAGACCCTGCCGTGCTGAAGCTCAGCGTATCCACCCCGGCGCGCCTTAACGCCCGATCGAGCTCGGCCAGGCGCTCCGCATTCGTGCGAGCGAACCTTTCACGCACCGCTGCGCGGCTCGAATCGACCTCGAGCAACTCGCCGGTTTCGGCGTCCTCGATCGTGAGCAATCCGGCTGCCGGCAACACGCTCTCACGCGGATCATGCAGATGGACGCACACCACATCGTGGCGCGCGTTGGTCAGGCCGATTTCCTGGATCACATCCCGATCGCTTCCGCTTTGGACCGCGGACTGTGGGCCGCGGAGGGTGGGCGGCCCGAGACTGTGCAGAAAGTCGGTGAGCAGAAAGATAATGGAGCGCCGGTTCAACACATGGTTCAGAAACGCCAGCCCGGCGGGAATGCTCGTGCCGCGGTGTTTTGGCTCGAAAAACAGCATCTCCCGAATCAGCCGCAGGATATGGCGGCGACCCTTGCGCGGCGGGAGGAACAGCTCAACCTGGTCGCTGAACAACAACAGCGCGACCTTGTCGCTGCTCCGCGCCGCCGAAACGGCCAGCGTGCCGGCGATCTCGGCGGCAAACTCGCGCTTGGTGCGACGCAGCGACCCAAACGTGGATGACGCCGAAACATCCACCGCCAGCACCATCGTCAGCTCGCGCTCCTCGCGATAGCGTTTCACGAACGGCCGCCCCATGCGATACGTCACATTCCAATCAATGTCCCGCACCTCATCCCCGGGCATGTACTCGCGCAACTCTTCGAAGTCCATGCCCCGCCCTTTGAAATGGCTGAGGTAAGCGCCCACCATCGTGTCGTTGACCAGCCGGTTGGTGCGCACCTCGATGCGGCGCACCGTTTCAAGCAGTTCGGCAATGGTCATGAGGGCGAAGGGGGGGGGGGAAATCTGAAATCTGAAATCTGAAATCCGAAATCCGAAATCTGAAATCCGAATCCCAAAGGAAATCCGAATGCCGAAATCCGATGCCTAAGGCACCGGCAGGTCACAGGGACAAACGACTGATGACTAGTTCGCACGTTGAACTTCGGATTTCGAGTTTCGGATTTCGGTCTTCCCTCGGATTTCGGATTTCGGTCTTCGGATTTCAGTCTTCGGTCTTCGGATTTCAGATTTCGCCGTCACGGCACCGGCACAGCGTTAAAAACCTTCTTAATAATCGCATCCGTCGTCACCGCCTGCGCCTCCGCCTCGTAGGTAAGGATGAGGCGATGGCGCAGCACGTCCGGGCCGATACTTTTGACATCTTCCGGCGTCACATAGACGCGGCCCTGCAACAGTGCCCAGGCTTTGGCCGCGAGTGTCAGGTAGATCGTCGCCCGCGGCGACGCCCCGAACTGGATGAAATGTTTCACATCCAGCTTGTATTGCTCCGGCTTGCGCGTGGCGAAAACCAGATGCACCACATAATCGCGCACCTTTTCATCCACGTGAATCTGGTCCACCAGCGTGCGGGTGTGCAGGATTTCCTCGAGCGGGATGACGGGTTGCACCGTCGTAACCGGTGCGGTGAACGCCATCCGATCGAGAATCTTTCGCTCCTCCTCAAACGACGGATAATCCAGCAGCACCTTGAACATGAACCGGTCCACCTGCGCCTCCGGCAGCGGATAGGTTCCCTCCTGGTCAATCGGGTTCTCGGTCGCCAAGACCAGAAACGGCGACGGCAGCGGCATCGTCTCGCCGCCCAGTGTCACCTGCCGTTCCTGCATGGTTTCCAGCAGCGCCGACTGGACCTTTGCCGGCGCGCGATTGATTTCGTCGGCCAGCACAAAGTTGGCGAACACCGGACCTTTGGTGGCGCGGTATTTCCCATCCTGCGGATTGTAAATGAGCGTGCCGACGATATCGGCGGGCAGGAGGTCAGGCGTAAACTGAATGCGATGAAACGAGGCGTGAATAGCCGCCGCCAGGGTGCGGACGGAAAGGGTCTTGGCCAGGCCCGGCACGCCTTCGAGCAGCACGTGGCCGTTGGCCAGCAACCCGACCAGCAGCCGATCTACCAATTGCTCCTGGCCGACGATAACTTTGCCGACCTCGGCGCGTAGTTTGCCGATCCAGGTTGCCGCCGCCTGCACTTCTTCGATCAACGGTGTCGTCATGTTTGGATGAATCTAGGCAGGAACACCCCCTGACTCAAGTTATCTGCAGAAAAAAACATCCGCCGGTGCGCATCTCAGCAAACAAGTCGGCGGGCCGGCGGAATGGGCCGAGTAACTTGACCGACCTGGCTTGAAGGTAGTGACATGCCGCCCCTACGGGATCATTGCCTCATCTCCTTCCCGTCTTCCCGCCTTCCCTGTTCATCGCCTGGAACGTCGTGGCCCCGCAGGAAGGCGTTCATTTCCGCTTCCGCGGTCGCCACGTCTTTGACGGGAACGATGAAGCGGGGTCAGAACAAAGTCTCTCCACTGGTTTGGGCTTTCTCCTCTTGATGCTGTAACAGGGAAGCCGCGTGCGTGGGCGCGCCCATGAACAAACGAGCCGCTATCCACTCCAGAGTTTTCGTTTCGTGCCCTACCGCGCCAGGCAGCCCATGTCCGCTTGCCAGAGTGAAGTATAGTTGCAATCTGCCCGGAAAGGCATAACAATACGGCAGATATGCAAAATATGGCGAAAGCGATTCTCCCTGACCCGCGTAGCGTCAAAGGCAATTTCCTTTCATTTAACAGGAGAAAAAGCTGAAGGCGATCATGGCTGAGCGAGTCTACATCGAAACCACGGTGGTCAGCTACTTGACAGCACGGCCCAGCCGTGACGTGGTAATTGCCGGACACCAACAGGTAACTCACGAATGGTGGGATACCCGCAGGGCGAACTACGAGCTTTGCGTCTCGCAGCTCGTTCTGGACGAGGCGGGGACTGGGGATGCGCAGGCTGCCCAAGAGCGGCTTTTGGTGGTGGGGCCCATGCTGGTGCTCGAAACGACGGCGGATGCGCTGGAGTTGGCGAGGGAACTGCTTCAAGGAGGAGCGTTGCCCGCGAAGGCAGCCGACGACGCGTTGCACATCGCGATTGCAGCCACGAAAACGATCCCGTTTTTGTTGACATGGCATTGCCGCCATTTGGCTAATGCCGTCATGCGACCCGTGATCGAGACCGTTTGCAAAGCCAACGGATTCAAGGCGCCTATCATTTGTACGCCCGAGGAACTACTGGAGTCCAAACCATGAATGATCCAATTGTCGACGAGGTTCGGCGGGTTCGAGACGCTCACGCTGCGCGCTTCAACTACGACCTGGACGCCATTTTCCAGGACATTAAGGAGCGAGAAAAGAAATGCGGCCTCAAGTTCGTTCAGGGCGTCGCTCGTCAGCCCATGCCGGACCAGACGCTGCAGTTGACCGGGGCCGCCAATTCGATTTCGCAGGATTCAAAGTTGCTCGAGGCGGCCCCGGCGGCTGAGCTTTAGCGTTGGACGACGACAAGGAAACAATGCGTAACTACCCGGCCGAACACCCCCACACCGCCAAACTGGTGATCGAGACTTGTGTGAGAATTAGTCTGACGTGCGCATCTTAGGTTTTTCGAGCGGAGATACCATCTGATCCCATCCCGGTTTCCCACCCACGCTGGCATCACGCCCGCTTCACCAATCTTTATTCACAACAGGAAAATCGACATCAGTTCGGGCGACCACATTGAAATAGTTGGTGAAAACATTCAGCGCGATGTTCGCGATGATTTCCGTGATTTGCCCGTCCGTAAACCGGGCCCGCTTCAAGGTGTGAAAGTCGGCATCGCTGACATCGCCTCGTTGCAGCGTCACCGCCTGAGCGAAGCGTAACATCGTGTCGTCTTGTGGATCAGCCGCCGTCGCCTTGCGCGCAAACCGAATGTCGTCCTCGCTCAAACCCGCTTTCTTGGCCAGCGCGGAGTGCGCCGACAGGCAATAGTTGGACCCATTGATTTCAGCAACGGCCAGCGCCAGCAGTTCCCGTTGCCGGACCGTGAGCTGGCCCTGCGCCAGCGCGCCCTGGCAAGCCAGGTAGCTTTCGGTCACCGCCGGCGAATTGGCGAGCAAATGGATGAAGTTGCAGTCAGGCGGGATTTGCGGCTGATCAGCCGGTTGACTGACGGGCCTCTTGGATTGGCCGGTCCCCGGGCTGACGGATACGAGTCGTGCCATAACAATATGAAGTCGCGTGCTGTTTCTGACTCTAAGGTCATGGAGCAAGCAACCACGGACCGTGCCAACGTTGCGGCCGGATCGGAACTGCTTGCAAATCAACCGGAAACGCGATTACGATCGGTCTGGTCGCGTGCGCGAAATGTCGTCTATAACGAAATCCAGTAACCAAATCATGCAGTTCGATCTTCTCCACAACTTCCGAAGCAACAGCGGTGGCTGATTGAAATAATGAAGCGCCTGATCATCCTCTCCTGTCTGCTCATTGTGGTGGTGGTGGGCTTTTCCCTCGCCCTTCTTCCCTCCCCACCCGCTCCGCCTGCGTCGGTGATCGTCATGCCCCTGCCCTACAGCATCCCGCGGCAAAGAATCTCCCTATTCGACGCCTGGGTTCCACGAAATCCTTCCTGGGCCTGGCTCTGGCGGCTGAAAGAGCAGATTCAGGGTCGGCGAAAAACTTTCGATCTTGCCACCACAATCATTGACTTCACCAGCGCGGGGGACTCCTTCCTGACCAACTTTCCCGTGGCTAACCCGGCGTTCACCAACACCAACGGGCTTAAGATCTGGCTCCTGGGCGATCCCGAGTTGACCGCCCTGCGTGGTGGCTTAAAGCGAGTCCCAGGCGCTGATGTTCTGTCCGCGGGCCGGATCACTACTGCCGACGGTATGGAGGCCCAGTTGTTTTCTGGCAACACCATCTCGATCAACGGTTCTCCAGGCAACGTCGGCCTGGCGATCAATCTCCTCGCGCACGTTCGCCGCGATTCCACCGATCTAACCACCATCATCACCTTTTCCGAAACGATCACGAACCAACCCGGTGCGACCCCCGACTCGTCACAAACGAGCACCATTTCTATTCAAACCGACTTCGCGGTAGCTGCCAGGATTCAAATCCCCAAGGCCACCGGCGTTTTTCTGCTCGATACTGGCTCTGGTGCGCCAAATCACAAACGCATCGGCGTCATCCTCTCCGTCAATCCGCCCCCACCCAAAAAGTAACCACGGCCTTCCCTTCATCAGCCCCCACCCCGTTTCACTTCAGCCTTCAGACTCCAGCCTTCAGCTAGGCTTCTTCATCCCCAGCTTCTTGATCCGCGAAATCAGCGTCGTCGGCTTGACCCCCAGCAGCTCCGCGGCCCCGCCTTCCCCGTGAATCTTCCAGCCCGCTTTGGTCAAGGCCGCGAGCAGGTTGTGCTGCTTGTGCTGCCGCAGTTCGGCCTCCTTCAGATTCCGGTTGCTCGCCGCAATGATGCGGACATCCACCGTGCGCGTCCTGTCCTCGCCCACCCGTTCGTATTGTTTCTCCTGCAACACGCGCAGAAACTTGCTCTGCAGCGCCAAAGGAATCTCCGCAACCTCGTCCAGCAACAACGTCCCCCCATCCGCCGCTTCAAACCGGCCCGCCCGGTCTTTAATCGCGCCGGTGAACGCCCCTCTTGCGTGGCCGAAAAACTCGCTCTCATAGAGCTCGCGCGGCACCGAGGCGCAATTCACGCGAATCAGCGCATGCTTGCTCCGCCGACTGCGGCGGTGGACTTCCCGCGCCACCAATTCCTTGCCGGTGCCCGATTCGCCCAAAATCAGCACTGTCGCGTCGGTCGGCGCCACCATCTCGATCTGCCGCAGCAAGTGCGCCATCACCGCGTTTTGCCCGATGATGTCCCCCAGCGCTCTTGCTTCCCGCACCTCTTCCTGCAAGTAGCTGTTCTCCAGTTCCAGATGCGCCCGCAGCCGCTCAATTTCCTCGAAAGCCCGCGCATTCACAATCGACCCCCCGATTTCATCCGCAAGGATGCGCAGCCAGGCCGGGCCCTCCTCCGGCGTTGGCGTGTTGGTGAACACCGCCAGCACCCCGAGAACCTCGTCCTTGAACTTGATCGGCTGCACGTTGAGCCCGCGAATTTGCTGCCGCGCCGCCCATTGATACCGCCCCAGCCACGCCGCATCCCCTGAAAAATCCTTCACCACGATCGCTTCGCCGCTGCCGCCCACCCGTCCGATCTTCCCGACCCCCAACGGAATCCGCTGATACTCCCCGTCGATCCGTGACCAATCCGGCGCGCCCGTATCGCGGCGCAAACCGGCGCTGGCCACCAGGTGCAGACACTCATCGTGGTTTGGGCACTGCGCCAGCATCTGGCAGTGCGAACAAAGATCCCCCTGCTCCACCAGCCAGATGCGGGCCAAAGCGATATGCGGCCTGTCCGCCAGCAGACCCACCACCCGCTTCAGCAACTCATCAACATGCCGGATTTGCGCCAGCTCAACCAAACGATCTCGCAGCGACTCGAACTCCGGCTTGTAATCCGCGGACAACAGCATTGGGTCATACTGCCGGAAATCGTTCGCCAAAGCAATTAATCGCAGTCGCCGACGAGATTTCGCCACTGCCGCAGCCAACTCAGCCCCCTTTTCTGCGTGCATTTTTCCTGCGCCGGATTAGTACTTTTGCCATGACGCAGAACGAAGCCAAAGTCCTTCACGCCCAACTCGCCGAGGAAATCCGCCGGCATGACCATGCCTATTACGTGCTGGCGCAACCAACCATCAGCGATCGGGAATACGACCGGCTTTACCACGAATTGCTTGATATGGAAGCAAGATTCTCCGAACTCGTCACACCCGACTCCCCCTCCCAGCGCGTCAGCGGCCAGCCGCTAAAAGAATTCAAGCCGGTGCAGCACCTGCGGCCGATGCTCAGCCTGGACAATACCTATTCGCAAGCCGAACTCCGGGACTTCATCAATCGCGTGCAAAGACTGCTGCCGGATGAAACGTTGGACTGGATCGTCGAGCCGAAAGTCGATGGATTGGCGATTAATCTGCGCTATGAAAACGGCGTGTTCACCTGCGGCTCCACCCGCGGTGACGGCACGACCGGCGATGACATCACCGCCAACCTCAAGACGATCCGAAGTATTCCCGCCCGGCTCCAACGCAGGACAGGCGTTCCGCCTCTCCCCGGCCAGGACCGGCGGGACGCCTGTCCTGCTCTGTTGGAAGCACGCGGCGAGGTGTACCTGTCGAAAACCGGTTTTGCGAAGCTCAACGCGGACCGCAAAGCTGCCGGTGAGGAAGAGTTTGCCAACCCGCGGAACGCGGCCGCCGGTTCGCTCAAGCAACTCGACCCGCGGATCGTGGCCAGGCGACCACTGGACATCGTCGTCTATGGCCTCGGCCAGGTCGAAGGCGCGCCCGAGCAGCCGCCGCAGCACGACCAGATGCTCGCCTGGTTGAAATCGCTCGGCTTCAAGACGCCGGATAAAACCTGGCACTGCCGATCTGAGGATGAACTGGTCGCCGCCATCGAAGAACTCGACCGGGTGCGAGGCAAATTCGCCTACGAAACCGACGGGGCGGTCATCAAACTGAACTCCTTCGCAAAGCGTGAGATAGCCGGTTTCACCTCCAAAGCGCCGCGCTGGGCCATTGCCTACAAATACGCCGCCGAACAGGCCGAAACGAAACTCAAAGGGGTGACCGTCCAAGTCGGCCGCACGGGCGCGCTCACACCGGTGGCCGAGCTGGAACCCGTTTTCCTGGCCGGCAGCACCATTAGCCGCGCAACGCTCCACAACGAAGATTACATCCGCCAGAAAGACATCCGTATCGGCGACACCGTGAAGATCGAGAAAGCCGGAGAAGTAATCCCAGCGGTCATCGACGTAGTGCTCGACCGGCGTACCGGCAGCGAGACGGCTTTTCGTTTCCCTACACAGTGTCCCGAGTGCGGCTCCAAAGTTTCCCGCGCGGCGGCAGTTGTTGCCGGCGACGAAGGTGTCGTCTGGCGCTGCGTCAACCCGGATTGTCCCGCGCAAATCCGAGGCCGCATCGAGCACTGGTGCGCGCGCGGCGCGATGGACATCGAGGGCGGCGGCGAAGTCCTCGCTCGCCAGCTCGTTAAGTCCGGCCTGGTGCGCGATGTGGCCGACATCTATTCGCTGAAGCTGGCGGAGGTTGCCAACCTCGAACGCATGGGAGAAAAGTCCGCGCAGAATTTTCTCGACGGCATCGAGGCAAGCAAGAGCCGCGACTTATGGCGGTTGCTCTTTGGGCTGGGTATCCTGCACGCCGGCGTCGGCGTGGCGAAGGCCCTGGGCCGGGGGTTCGCCACGCTCGAAGACATTGTTGGCGCCAACGTGGACCAGTTGACTCAGTGCGAGGACGTGGGTGAGGTCATTGCGCAAAGCGTGGTGCAATGGCACGGCGATCCCAGGAACCAATCCCTGATCGAGCGCTTGCGGAAGGCAGGCTTGAATTTCAACTCCCAGATCTTTCAGCCGAAAGCCAGGACCGGGCCGTTGGCCGGCAAGACCTTCGTCCTCACCGGCACGCTGCCAACTCTGAAACGTGAAGCAGCTTCCGCGAGAATCGAAGCGGCGGGTGGCAAGGTCAGCGGCAGCGTCAGCAAAAAGACCGACTACGTGGTCGCCGGCGAGGAGGCCGGCTCGAAGCTCGAAAAGGCACAAACGCTCGGCGTGAAGATCATTGACGAGGCAGAATTGTTGCGCCTGTGCGGAGGATGAACCTCTGGATTCCAAGCACCGACGCCGCCCCCCGATCACCGATCTGCACACGGGCTTGCTCTGTTTCTAGTTTTCCCGGCGTGAAGACAAGGCAACGCTCGGTGATCCTCGAAGAAGTCTGAATCCGCACTCGGCAGCATATCAACGGCTGCAACGACCTCCCCAAACAGCCCAGCACCATCGTCCCCGCGCCCCATGTCAGGC
>JBAXTC010000264.1:0-9138 GCA_037130375.1 Verrucomicrobiota bacterium
ATGGCAAGTTGCCTCCCGCGTTCGCCATCATCAATCCCAAACAAAATGGGGATATATATCCCGATAAAGATTTGGCTGGAGTTGGCATTGCTTATAAAATAGCGGAAGCTCTTTTTGGAGCCAGCGACGAGAAACAAGAAACGAGTGATGAGTCTCTCGTTACTCTTAACTCGTTGCTTGACCTTGTCGCGTTGGGAACCGTTGCTGATCTTGCTCCGCTCGTGGGCGAGAACCGCGTATTGGTCCGCAAAGGTTTGAATCAGATCAGGCAAACAACGCGTCAGGGATTATTTTCGCTGGCCAGTGTTGCTGAGATCGCAATTGTAAAGACCACCGCCATGAATATCGGCTTCGCGCTTGGACCGCGCTTGAACGCGGCAGGCCGGCTTGAATCCGCGCTGGCCGCGACCCGAGCGCTTCACCTCGACTAACCCGGTCCCACTCCGAAACAATGGGCTGTGCGCGTCTGCGTCATTTTTAATCCAACCGCCCGAGGCGAAAAGGCGAGACGCTTCCGCCGCCACCTCGACGCCATCGGAACAGAAAGCACGCTTAAGCTGACCGCCGCCGCCGGAGATGCCCGCCGTCTTGCCAGGGAGGCCATCGGCGAAGGCTTTGAAGTCGTAGTCGCCGCCGGCGGTGACGGCACGCTCAATGAGGTTGTCAACGGCATCGGCGACGCGCCGAATGGATTCGATCTCGCGTGCCTCGGGGTGCTGCCTCTCGGCACGGTCAATGTGTTCGCCCGCGAGCTTGCGATTCCGATCAAGCTGGACGCCGCGTGGGCCGCCATTCGCCGCGGGCGCGAAACGCGCATTGACCTGCCCGCCGTCGCATACCGTTCCAAGGGCGTGCCGCAGCGCGCGTGTTTTGCCCAATTGGCCGGTGCCGGCCTCGATGCCCGTGCCATCGAACTGGTCCAATGGCAACTGAAGAAGAAAATCGGTTCGCTGGCCTATATCGTGGCCGGTCTCAAAGCCCTGCTGGGCGACCAATCGAGAATCACTGCCGCGGGCGGGGGGCATTCGGCGATGGGAGAGCTGGTTCTGATCGGCAATGGCCGGCTTTATGGAGGCCAATTCCGGTTGTTCCCGAAAGCCCATTTATGCGATGGCCTGCTCGAAGTTTGCGTCTTTCCCCGGGTTAACTGGTTCACGCTTGCTCGCTGCGGCCCCAGCCTGCTGCTGCGCGGCACGCTGCCCGCTTCCGCCGTGAAGGTCTTTCAAACGGAATCCCTCACGCTCACCAGCCCGTCCCTGACTCCACTGGAAGTTGACGGCGAACTCATCGGCCACCTCCCGGCGACGTTCTCCGTGCAACGCTCACGGCTGCGGGTTATTATTCCATAATCCTTTCCGGGAATGGCCGCTGGGTTTAATCTGCATTAATGCGAGTCTATTGGTACGAACGGTTTGTGATGGCGGCCCTGCTGATCGGGGGTGGCGCGGTCTTCCCTGCGTCCGCCCAGACGCTTGGCCTTAGCAACAGCAAACTCAGCGCCCATCTCATCAACGGTTACACAACGGGTTCTTCGAATATCGTGGCGGGCAGACCGCGCCTGCTCAAAGTCCTGGCGCTGGACTCCGGGTTTCCCACCGGTCTGGTCCAGGCGATGCGTGACTACAAGACCAAAGCGCCCGATGGGAAAGTTGTCGTGCGAGTTTATTCACCCAAGAACTATTCACTGGCCAACGACCCGGCCGCCAGCGCCTTCGACTTCTGGAACACCGTGCTGCAACCGCCGCTCGATGGCATTTCGGCTTCCGACCGCGCGTTGATTGATTATCTGGAAGGGCCGAACGAGGGAGAGACCCCGACACTGGGCTATCCGGACAGCCCCCAGGGGGCGCAATGGTTCAACCAATTCTGGACCAACCTTACGCCACTGATAGTCGGCGCCGGATACAAGCCCTGCATCGGCAGCATCGCGGTGGGAAACCCGGGCAGTTTTTCCGACCTTGATCCGTTCGTGCCCGCCTTGCGCCAGGCCAAGGCGGCGGGCGGTGCGTGGAGCTACCATGCCTATACAATCCAATACAGCACAGACGTCGGCGTCGAAATCTGGTACTCCCTGCGTTACCGGCAGTTCTACTCCTATTTCGCCCGGCAAGGTTACTCCGATCTGCTGAGCCTGCCGCTGATCCTTACGGAAGGCGGGGTCGATCAAGCCGGATCGCCGAGCACCTCTGGCTGGCAGGCCCGGGGCACTGCCGCGCAATATCAACGCTGGTTGAACTGGTTTGACAGCCAGATGAACCAGGATAGCTGCCTGCTCGGTTGCGCGCTGTTCGAGAATGGCGATCCGACCGGCTGGTCTTCGTTCGAGCTCGAGCCAATCGCCGGCTGGCTGGGGAGTTACCTGGCCAATCCCACCAGATGGCCGCCACCGCCAACAGGCGTCAGCGCCGCGCTGAACGGCAGCTCTGTCGTCGTCACCTGGACGAATGCCCCGCTCAACCCGGTGACTTATGCCGTCAAACGATCGAGCTCGAGCGGCGGTCCTTACGCGATTCTTGCCCGTGGCATCACCGAAGGCATGCCGGCAACCACATTTACGGACACAACCGCTGTTTTCGGCGCCACCAATTACTACGTCGTCACCGCGCTTAACGCCATCGCGGAAAGCGGCAATTCCACCGAGGTTGCCACCGGCCCCGGGCTGTGGCCAACCATCCCGGCGGCCCCGTCCGGCCTCACCGCGGCGGTCGGTTCCGGCAACATCACGTTGAACTGGTCTTCACCCGCCAACGCGGCCAGCTTCAAGATCAAACGCTCAATCATCAGCGGCAGTGGCTACACTGCCATTGCCAGCAACCTCACGGCGGCTCCGTTTCTGGACACTTCCTGCACCGTGGGCACTCCCTATTATTATATTGTCTCTGCGGTCAACAACATGGGTGAGAGCCTCAATTCCAACCAGGCCACGGCCACCCCCACCAATGCTTTGCCCGATGTCATCGTCACCGCAATCACCTGGACGCCAACCAGCATCTATCCCGGAAACCACGTCTATTTCTCCGCCGTCGTGAAGAATCAGGGCAGTGGACCCGCGCCCGGAAACGGCACCAGCATCGGAATTGGGTTCGATGTGGATGGCGCGGGAGGAATTTGGTCCGGGGGCTACACCGGCCCGCTCCAGCCCGGCGCCTCGGCGACCATGACCGCCAATGGCGGCAGCAGCGCCGCCTATTGGGTCGCGACCGCCGGGGCCCACATCGTCACTGCGAATGCCGATGACATTAACCGGTTCCCCGAAGGGAACAAGGGCAACAACGTCTTAAGCGTGCCCTTCACAACTTCGATTTCAAACTGCGCGTTCAACTGCGGTGGACCGGCTGTGGGAAGTTTCTTCGCCGACGCCCCATACACCTGCGCGCTCAGCACCCATGCAGTCACCAACAGCATCTCCCTGAGCGGCGTCAGCAATCCCGCTCCGCAGGCGATCTATCAAAGCGAACGCTGGCGGACTTTTGCCGTCCTTCCGCCCGGGTTAAGCCCGAACAAGCTATACAAGGCACGATTGCACTTCGCGGAGATTTCGCCCTTCGTCTCGGCCATCGGAGACCGTCAGTTCAACGTCACTATCAACGGATGTCAGGTGCTGACGAACTTCGACCTGCTCGCCGCTACCGGCGCCAAATTCCGCGCCGTCACCCGCCAGTTTAATAGCACCACGGACACCCGCGGGCAAATCACGTTGCAGTTCTCGAAAGGCGCCGCTGGTGAGCCAACGTGCAGCGGTCTCGAAATCTTCCCCTATACCAACACCGCCCCGACCCTCGCGGCCATCCCCAACCAGACTGTCAATGCCGGCGCGACGCTGATCTTCACCAACACCGCCACAGACTCGGACCTGCCCCCGGACACTCTCACTTTCACGCTGACCGCCTTCCCTGCTGGCGCGAACATCACCCCAACTGGCGTCTTCTCCTGGACCGCCCCGCAGGTTTTAGCGCCCCAGACCAACTCGGTAACGGTGCGCGTGGCTGACAATGGCACCCCATCGCTCAATAATACGAAGTCCTTTACAATCGCGGTGATCCCGCCGCCGAGTATCTCCTCCTGCTCGATCAGCAATAGCGTGGTCAATCTCGTCTGGAGCACCTACCTCGGCAAAACCTACCGCGCGCTCTACAAGGACGATCTGAACGCCCCTTCCTGGACACCGCTGGGCTCGGACTTTGTCGCGCCCGGTTACTCGCTTTCCAGCAGCGACCACAGCCCCTCAGCCCGGCAGCGGTTCTATCGGGTGATCCAGGTCAATTGACGCCGCAGAAAAAGGTTCCGCATGCCAATCACCAATCCGCGCTACAGCAGATCGACAATCCGCGCTACGCCAACGTATTTGCATCACGCATCACGCACCACACATCACGCATCACGCATCACGCATCACCGCTCCCCCATCTCGTACACCAGCACCTTAAAGCTGCCCGGGACGATGCTCGGACGGGCCTTCTTGCCGCCAACAGGCTGTTCCGAGGCCGGTCCAAACTTGGCGCTGGCCAGATAGATCCGGTGCGTTTTGGGGTCCAGCGCCATAGTTCGCGCGCCCGATTCAGTCTTGAGCGTCTGCACGACCGTCAGCTTGTTCGGGGCGTCCTCGTGAGCAATCGTGACGGTGCCATCGCTGCAGGAGCTGAAGGCGAGCTGCGTGCCGCGATCAAATTTGGTCGCATCCACACCCTGCCCGATGGGTGCGCTGGCCAGCACCTTGCCATTCGTGCTATCCATCATCACCATCAACTTGTTGCCGCAGCCAAGGAACAGTCGATGATGCTGCCCGTCAATCGCCATGCCCGACGCCTCCTCGCCCGGGGCGATCGACCATGTCTCCACGACCTTGTGGGTTTTGGTGTCAATGACGGCGACGGCATTTTTGTCCTCGATGTTGCAATAGACCCGCCCGGCTTTTACGTCCACCACGGCATACTCGGGCTTGCCCGATAGCGGGATGGTCGCCACCGCGTTGCCCGTCCTGGCCTCGAAGACCGTCACGGAGTTTCCGCGCCCGTTGAAGGCATAAACCTCTTCCTGGCCCTCGTTGTAGAGCATTGCATCCGGGTTCTCGCCAGTGTCCACCTTGGAAATAGTTTTCAACGTTTTCAGATCGACAATGCTCGACTTGTTCTCGCGACCGTTGCTGGAAAACCCACGTTCCAGCTTGGGCGCAATCGCAAACCCATGCACCCCGGGCGTGTCCGCGATCTCGCCGATGACCTCATTCTTGTCGATGTCGATCACCACGATCTTGGCGCCATGCGTGACGTAAACCCGCCGTGCAAACTGGTCCACAGCCAGGTAATCCCATCCTCCATCGCCGCCGACAGGGATTTCTTTCAATAGCCGGTAGGCCGCCTCTGCGCCGCAGGCCGGGAGTGTCATAATGCCGAGGACGCCAAGTGCGATCAGATTCAGAAGCCGAAATGATGTTTTCATCTGTCTTGATAAAGCTTTAGGTTAGGTCTGTTAGATTCAACCGAGCCTACGCCTTCAGAGGCGCGTGGCGAGAGAAAAATTCGAGAGGCAGCCCAAACGTCAAGGCGGATTCAAGACCGTAGCCGCCGACGGCAGACGGCGCTGATCTCTGTAAATGAGGAAAAGTGCGCCGACTGCCGTCGGCGGCTACAAATCTGCTGGTTCTTGAATCCACCCTGGCCCAAACGTGGGGGAATGCGTCAACCGCGGCGGTCTTTCACGGTGCCTGCGCGATGGGGGTAAAATCGTGCTCGGCTTTGAGCCGCCCGGCTTCGACCAGGAGACGGTAATTTACGCCCGGCTCCAGAGAGTCGCTCGTGGCTCCTTTCACTGCCGGCCGCATGCCCCCGATGGGAATCCCGTACGTCAGATCCTCGGTCGGCACGGAGTTGGAATCGGAAATCAGATGCCAAATGGGGTGCGGATACTTGTTGGTCTCAATCTCCTGGACCGGTATCACTTTAAGCGACGTGAGCTTGAGGCTGCGGTCGAAGGCGAAAAAGATAGGCTCGACCGCCGAGCGGCCTTCGCCCCGGCGTGCCGGCCGGGAGCGATGCTGAATCTGAATCTTATCTCCCACAAACCGATCGCGGTTGAGGTAATACGAGAAGCCGCCAAGAACGACGGCCAACACGATCAACATCCATTGTTTACTCGACATGAGACTGGTATAGGCTGACGCTGAGCGGCCGGAAATATTCGAGCGTCATGCTTAAAAATTGATAGAATTGCTTTCTGATGCACCTGTGGTTGCTGAACGCAAGACGGCGTTTTGCTCCCGTAGCTCAAATGGAAAGAGCAGCGGTTTCAGTTCCTTCGCCTCTTTTGTTTATGGATACGCCGGCTTTTCCATCCTCCATCAAGAAAAAAACCATCGGGCTCATTTGACATTCTGCAAACTTGGGCGAGGTTGAGTTGGCGGACATGGACGCAGGTAGTTGACGGAAGTTGATTGCAGCATTTCTTCCATCTTCGCTGATGCTTCCATCATCAACTTCTGCATTTCGTCATCTGAAATGCGGCTGTAACGGGGCTGCTCCAGCAGGGGCGACGATTTGCCTGCGTGAAGATCCTCCAGGAAACCGTTCCGAAACGCATACGCTGTGAGTGCATTGCAGCGCCCGATGCAGTGCCCGCCGTACCCAATTCATCAACACGCTTAGACTTGACTTGCCTTCAGCCGTTGAGACACATTGCGTCACCGTGAGAGCAAATCCGTCATTTGAACCCGATGATGTCGCAGGTCACCCGCCAGGGGCAGCTTTTACCCGCCCAATCGCTCAGCTACGGCTTAATCAGTCGGAAACTCTGTTTTGACGGGGTGGTTGGAACTACGATGGGATTCGTGGGACCGCTAATTGAATTTGTCCAGACGGCCGGTGATGCATTCAAGCTCTCCTGCAAAACAAAGCCTGGTGTGGCAGGCATCCAGGAAATCGTCGCATAGCCCGCCGCGGCAGGAACGATCGTGAGTGCGGGCAAACAGCCGCAAGTGTAGTCAAACTGGTAAAAGGCATCCGGCACCCCATCGCCGGCCAACCCAGCCCCATCTGCAATGATCCGAATGCGATCTGCAGAAAAGCCCGTCGCTGAGATCGTTAATCTGTCGCCACCTGGGAGCGCGAAAGCAGCAAACACGCCACTGGGCAAGGTGGGATCCGGAAAGATGACGTTTTGCGAATACTTAGTCACCCCATCCAACAGAAACGAAATCGTTCCCGATCCAGTGTGCGCTCCGTAACCCCGGAATGAGATCACGTAATAAGTTCCGTAGTTGAGTGCGATAGTGGAATCGGTGGCATTTAGAAAGGGCTGCGCGAGGTCATTGGTCGCAGTGAAGGCCAACGGCGATGTAGTTCCGTTGACAATGGTGTCATTAATGTAGGTGCCGTTGTGTGAAGTCCAGATGATGCGGGTGATCGTTGCAGCAGAGACGGGAACAACTGCTATGCCTGCTAATAGCGCACCAAGAACCCTGCAGACGATTGCACAAAACCCCGAACGCATCCTGAACCAAAGAATAATCGCTTTCATGATGAAGTTTGTGGCCATGAACCTTCAACTTATCAATTAATTCCAAGCGCTGCAAGCCGACCGCAATAGATTCCGTCTCTTTTTGAACAGAAAGACCAGATTGTCCGCCAGCCAGGTCATCCAGTCCCGTTGCTCCCACTCATCGTACTTGAGATCAAAGGCCTCCTCACTCTCCTCTCCATCTCCATCCCAAAGCGGTTTGTCGTCGTCAATCATGATTGCTGCTGGTAATTCTTCGCTGGTTGGTTGGGGAATTCAAGTCCGATTGACGAAAAAACTGCCGGATATGGTTGTCCATCGAAGACCGGTGTTGTATGATCCTCTGCTGACATGACGAATCGGCAAACGAACAAGCAAGAAAACGGAGATTCCTCGTCTCACTGATTACCGTCTGAAAACCTTGCGCAAAGTATCGCCAAAATGTCAGTTAGACGTTGCCCGGCCCAACCACTTACAGTTGCGTTTTACCCGGGCAGCATTATGAAGATGCGAAGAGCAGAACCGCTGGCGTTTACATTGATCGAATTGCTGGTGGTCATTGCCATCATTGCGATCCTCGCGGCGCTGCTTTTGCCGGCGCTATCCTCGGCGAAAACCAAGGCGCAACAAATCCGGTGCATCAGCAATCTCCGGCAACTGAGCACCGCCGCCATCATGTACCAACAGGACACCGGCAGGGCGATCGAGTACAACGTCACTGCTAAACTGTGGATGCAGACTCTAATTGATTATTCGATCAAGGTGAATGACAACCGGCTATGCCCGATTGCGTCCAGCCGAACACCGCCGCCTCCAGACGCGGTCGCCGGGACTGCCGCGGCTGCATGGATCTGGAACAGCGATCCCAAACTGACGGGTAGTTACTCCATCAACGGCTGGCTATACTACTACGATACGAAACCCGACGGCGTGAGCACTTGGATAACGGACAAGGCAAAGTTTTTCCAGAAGGACAGTTCAATTGCGATGCCGGTGTTGACACCGTTTTTCATGGATGCGATCTGGCCGGACACATGGCCTCAGATTGGTGACACACCCGCCACTGACCTGTTCCTCGGGAATGTGAATTCCGCCCTGGGGCGAATCTCCATCGCCAGGCACCCCTTAACGCGCCGGAAAGGCGTAACCGGGCAGGCTCTCCCGGGCGCCATCAACATCGGCTACGTTGACGGCCATTCAGGTAAAATCCCTCTGCAGAAGCTCAAGACCGTTTATTGGCATGTCGGGTATGTGCCGGTCGATGACGTCTGGAGAACATCACCCTGATTCAATGATGTGGATAGAGAACGGCTTTTGGCCGTCGCCCTCCACCCAAACCGGACAGGCGGTTCTCCCGCATCCGGCTTTCCAGTTCATGGTCTTGATGGACTGGCTCAGGCACTCGACTCAAGGTTTTGGAAGAGTCGCACCAGCCGCGCAGGCTTGCAGCCCCGCTCATCCCGCTACGAGGACTCTGACCCCGACTGGCCCTTTCCCCACCAGCCGTGGTTCCCTGATTTACGTCACTTGAACTTCCAAACATTCCATCTCCAACCATCTGCGGTTCTCGACCAGACGCGATCCACTCCCTGAGCGCTGGCCGCACTATTTCGTTCGGGCTTCGCCGTTGCGCTCGCAGGCTCGCCA
>JBAXTC010000265.1:0-9119 GCA_037130375.1 Verrucomicrobiota bacterium
AAAGTTCAAAGGCCCCCTGTCTTGCCGTCTTCCCTTCAGGTTGGATGGGTGTTGGTTTGGGGAGCCCGGGGTAGCGCGCCGCGCGCAACCCCGGGCTAAGTGATTTCATCCTTTCAGGATGGAGTGCCGCCGAAAATGTCCAAATTCCACCCGCCGACGGGAGGCGGCTCACTTTGGCTCGGAGCGGGAGAGTTTTGACTGCCGTGGGAAAGAGCGCGCATGAAATTTCGGAGATTCAGGATCATGCGATGGAATCCGCATGGCTCGATTTGGTGATGTGTAATCAGACCACGGTCTCCTACGGAGTTGGTGGCGTCCTGACGGCCCCGTTGCTATAAACATGCCGCTCTTGACGGAGCTTGCGCTGAACCTGGTAGTGAAGTGGTCAAGAATAACTATTCTTCGCAACATGCTGTGGTAATTGGCGTTGCGATTATCGAGTCTTGGAGGTTCAGAAGCAGGGTACCCGCCGGGCGGTAACAAGGCCATAATGAGAATCGCTGGACAGGGCCGGCCCTTGGGCGTAGTTTTGCTTGGATTTCCATGACTCATGCCCATGTTTAACTCTTGCATACTGCTGGTTGAGGACGACGCGGAACTGCGCCAGACCATGCGCGCCTGGCTGGCCCCGCTGTTGCGTAAGCTGCCCCCTTCTCCAGCCGCAGAAAAGAACTCGGAGACAAGTCCGAAACGTTGAAGTCTTCGCCCGCGAACCGATGAACAAGGAAAGCATCAGCTTGGCGGCTTCACCCGCTCCGGAGGCTGCCCACGCCGCGAAGACGACCTTGGTCTTGTTTCGTATCGCGAAACAACGCTACGCCCTGCACTTGGACACGGTGGACCGCGTCATCCGCGCCGTGGCCGTGACGCCCGTGCCGGAGACGCCGGCGTTTGTCCTGGGCTTGATCAATCTGGCCGGCCAGCTCCTGCCCGTCTTCAGCCTCCGCCGCTGCCTCGGGTTACCCGACCGTCCCATCCGGCCCGCCGACCAGTTTGTGATCGCGCGCACTCCGCGCCTGACCGTGGCCATGGTCGTGGACGAGGTGCAGGAGTTGAATGCGCTCAATGACGCGCAGACGGTTGCCGTGAAAGACGCGCTGCCGGAGGGAGAACACCGCGTCCAGGGTCTGGTCAAGCTCGATGGCGACATCATTCTCATCTACGACTTGGAGAAACTCCTCAGCCCGGAAGACCAGGAGCGCATCCTCCAGGCGAAGGCCGCGGCCGAAAAAGTGAACTGACGAAATGCCGACGACCACGCGAACCATTTCCGACCCACTGATGCAGCAGGTGAGCGAGCGCATCGAGGATCGCACCGGCCTGCATTTCCCCCCCGCGCGCTTTGCCGACCTTGAACGCGGCCTCGTCCAGGCGGCCCGTGAAGCCGGCAGTCGCGACGCGCGCACTTACGCCGAGTTGCTGCTCAGCCGCGACCTGCACGCCGCCGATCTCGATATGCTGGCCGGCACCCTGACCATCGGCGAAACCCATTTCTTCCGCGACCCGCGCACCTTCGAGTTTCTCGAAATGACCCTCCTGCCCGGGCTGATCGCGGCCAAGCGTGGCGGGGACCGCCGGCTGCGCATTTGGAGCGCCGGCTGCGCGACGGGCGAGGAACCATACTCGCTGGCCATCCTGCTGCACCGGCTCCTCCCCGATCTGAAGGATTGGCACATCACCATCCTGGGCACCGACCTCAACCCGAAGGTCCTGGCCCGGGCGGCCGCCGGCCTCTACACCGAGTGGGCTTTCCGCGACGCCCCCGACTGGGTCAAGCCGCGGTATCTCACCGCGCACGCCGGCAACCGCTGCGAGCTTCAACCGTGGTTGAAGCGCATGGTCAGTTTTGCCTGCCTGAACCTGGCCGATGATGGCTATCCCTCGCTTCTGAACAACACCAACGCCCTGGACCTCATCATCTGCCGCAACGTCCTGCTCTATTTTGCGCCGGCCCGGATCCCGCAGGTGGTCCGACGCTTTCATCGCGCGCTGGTGGACGGCGGCCAGCTTGTGTTGGGCGCGGTCGAGGCCAGCCAAATGCCGTTTCCAGAATTCGCGAACGTCCCGGCGCCCGGCGTGGCGCTCTACCGCAAAGAAGGCGGAACGCGGAACGCGGAATGCGGAGCGAAGAAAGTCGGAGTTGCTCCAACAATCTCTGATTCGAAATCCGAAATCCAAAATCTGAACCCGGCACTCCCGACTCCGCGTTCCGACTTCCGCGTTCCGCGTTCGCCCGTTCCGCCTTCGGAGACTCCGCAATCGCTCTACGCCGTCGGCCATTACACCGAGGCACGCGCCATGATTCTGGGCGACAACGACCGGTCTTCCGCGTTCCGCCTTCCGCCTTCCGAGTTGGCCCTCCTGGCCCACTGTCACGCCAATCTGGGCGAACTGACCGAGGCCCTGATCTGGTGTGAACGCGCGCTCGCCACCACCAGGACCGACCCGGCGCTGCATTTCCTGCGGGCCAGCATTCTCCAGGAACTTCACCGCGATGCGGAGGCATTGCTGGCACTGCGGAACGTCTTATATCTCGATCCCGCCCACGTGTTCGCGAATTTCACGATGGCGAACCTCCACCGCCGGCGCGGCCAGATGCCGGCGTCGGCCAAACATCTCACCCAGGTGCGGCAACTCCTGGCCCATCGGAATGGGAGCGAGGAACTGCCCGAGTCTGGCGGCATCACGGTCGGCCAGTTAAACGCCATCCTTGCCGCCACGACGGGACTGGAAGGCGGAATGCGGAACGCGGAAGGCGGAGTGGAAAACGCTGAAATCGGAAGGCAAAACGAGACGGAGAAAGCTGGAACTCTGAACTCCACGTTCCGAGCTCCGCGTTCCGTGTTCCGACCACCGAGGGTATGACGCATGAATGAACTCCGGCACGAAACGATGAACGCAGTCACGGCGGAGACCCTTGCCGCCAAGCCCGCCGCCGAGACCAATCTGCTGCTCGCCAGGGCAAAAGAGCTGGCCCGCGAAAAGCAGACCGCCGCCGCTGACGCCGGCGCCACCATCGAGGTGCTCGAATTCGGCCTGAGCGACGAGACCTACGCCTTCGAGTTGTCCCACGTCCGCGAGGTTGCGGATTTGATCGAGTTGACTCCGCTGCCGCGCGTGCCCGACCACGTTCTGGGCATCACCAGTGTACATGGTCAGATCATTGCCGTGATGGATCTGCGGAAGATGTTCAACCTGCCGGAACGCGGGCTGCGCGATTCCCGGCAGGTGATCGTCCTGCAATCCGCCACCATGGAATTTGGCGTTCTTGCGGAGCGCATCGCCGGCGTCCGGTGGCTGCCGCTGGCCGGGCTGCAACCGTCGTTGCCGACGCTCACCGATGTGCGGGCCGCGTATCTCGAAGGAATTACGCCGGACGGGACCGTGGTCCTGTCGGCCGCCAGGCTGCTGGCGGACCCGAAACTCGTCGTGCGGCAATCCGAGTAGCGGGCCGCTGCCGAAAAACTGCGGCGGACACCGCCGCCGAACAGACAAATAGAAAAAGATAGCAAAGAATAATTATGAAAACACTAACCTTGGGCTTGAGACTCGGATTGTCCTTCGGCGCCTTGATCCTGCTGATCGGTGTGTTCGGCGGCCTGGCCGTCTGGCGCATCAACCTGGCTGCCACCATCGCGATGGACCTGGCCATCAAGCGTGCTCCGGAAGTCGCCGTCGCGAACAACGTGCAGAAAGATACCTGGGAAACCCGGTTCAACATGCGCCAGTTTTTTATAACCGGGAACACCGAGTATCTCCGCAAGGGGCGGAAAGCCCTCAGCCAGGTCAAAGAAGATTTGAAGACCGCTGACGAGCTGGTGAAAACCCATCGCGACATGACCGCCTTGAGCCAGGCGGCCACCTTGTTCCGGGACAAGATGTCCGACTTTGAAACGTTGGTTGATCAAATGGAGGCTGAATACAAGAACATTGCCGTGCTAATGACCGGGCTGGACACCGCCGGCAAGATTCTTTCGGATTCGTGCGTTGCCCTGCGGATTTCGCAACGGCGTCAAATGGAAGGCGAGATAGACGGCAAGGCCGCCCCGGAGAAGATGAAGGAACGCATCGTGAAGATGGCCTTGATGGAGAATTTAATTGACACGGGCAATTCGATTCGCATCGCAAGCTTCAAGTCGCTAGACGCAAATGATATGGACGCGCTGCGCGGGGTGTTGAAACACTTCGACACGCTCGGCGACGACATCGCGCGCCTGGCACCGCTGTTGCAGCGTCAGGAGGACATTGATCAACTGGCCAAAGTCAAGGAAGGCGCCAGTGACTACCGGGCCGCCATGGAAGGCATCCTCAAAAGTGAGACTGCCATCCGGAAAGCCAGGGACACCGCTATTATCGCCGGCACGGCCGTGACGGATGCGTCCGCCAATTTGTCGGACAACGGGGTGGGTGCCATCGGCAAGGCGGCCACGGACATGGCGGGCGGTCTCTCCCTGACGAGCGTGATTCTGTTGGTAGGGCTGGTGATCGCCTTGATCGCGGGAGTCCTGATCGCCTGGCTGTCCGCGCGCGCCATCACCGGACCAATTCGCGAGGGGATGAGCACGCTGGCTTCGACCGCCGCTCAAATGTTGGCGACCGTCTCGCAACTCGCCTCCAACGCCAGCGAAACCGCCGCCGCCGTGGCCGAGACCACGACGACCTTGGACGAAGTCCGCCAGACCGCGCAAGTGGCCGCCGACAAAGCCAAAGCGGTGGCCGATAATGCCCGGGGCGCGGCGCTCGCCGCCGAAACGGGTCGCCAGGCCACCGAACAGACCGTTCGGGGATTGAAGCTCATCCGTGACCAGATGTGTTCCATTGGCGAGAGCATTACCCGGTTGCACGAACGAAGTCAGGCCGTCGGCGACATCGTCTCCACGGTCGCTGATCTGGCCGAGCAGTCCAACTTGCTGGCGGTGAACGCCTCCATCGAAGCTGCCAAGGCCGGCGACATGGGCAAGGGCTTCGCCGTGGTCGCGCAGGAAATCCGCAACCTGGCCGAGCAATCCAAGGATTCGACCAAGCAGGTCCGCGCCATTCTCTCCGAGGTGCAGAAAGCCACCGGCAAGGCGGTCCTGGCGGCCGAGCAGGGCAGCAAGAGCGTCGCCGATGGCGGCCGGCAGGCCGACGAGGCGGGCCAGGCCATCGGAACCCTCACGGGCACGGTGCAGGAGGCCACGCGGGCCGCGGTGCAGATTGCTGCTTCCAGTCAGCAGCAACTGGTCGGCATGGAGCAGGTCGGGCGCGCCATGGAGAATATCAAGCAGGCCACCGCGCAGAACGCCGAAGGCGCCCGGCAACTGGCCACCGCGGCACACAGCTTGCAGGAAGTCGGCGCCCGCTTGAAGACGCTGGTGGATGCCGGCGGCAATGGAAAACTTGAGACGCGAAACTCGAAACTGGAGAATTGAAACTTGAGACTCGAAACGCGAATCGCGTCACATCGAACGACTGCCGGTTTTCGTGATGAATGCGTTCAACTTGGGGCCGAGTTCGGCAATCAGGTCCTTGTATCGCTTGATCTCGTCCGGGGAAGAAATCAGTTTCCGGCGGATGGCCTTGCGCAGCCAAGCCTTGGTCTCCTCGAACGAACCACGGGCGTAGCGGTAGAATGTCCTTCGATCGGCCGGGGTGAAGCGGCCAAAACCTTCCGCGATATTGGCCGCAATGCTGTCGGCCGCACGAATGACCTGGTAACCCATGGTGTTCCGTGCCTTCACCGGCCACTGGTCAAAAGCATTCCACACCAGGTCGGACAACTCCTCCGCGAGCCGGTAAACATCGTATTCGTAAATCTCTCTCATAATCATGTTGCCTTGGATTTGAATGAAACCGCTGCAAGCCTCAAGTTTCCAGTTTCCAGTTTCAAGTCTCAAGTGTCACCCCCGTCTCCATGAACCTGCAACCCAATCCCGCCCTTCTAAAAAGGCTCACCGCGATGTTTCTGATCGAGGCGCGGGAGCACGTGCAGACGCTCGGCACGGGCCTGCTCGAACTCGATCAGGCGACGGCCCGGGACGCGCAACTCCCGCTGTTGGAGACGATCTTCCGCGCTGCGCACAGCCTCAAGGGCGCGGCCCGCACCGTCAACGCGGGCGAAATCGAGCGCCTTTGTCAAAAACTCGAAGGCGTGTTCAGCGACCTCAAGTCCGGCAAGCGCGAGCTTTCCGCCGAGGCCCGCGATGGACTGCACCAATCCGTGGCGGCACTGGGCAAACTGATTGACGTGCTCGAAACAAGCCAAACGAAGGTGGAAGTCGGAGCGGGGAACGCGGAAGCCGGAAAAACTCCAAGTTCCGAATTTCCCGTTTCCAGTTCCAAGTCTCCAGCCTCCAGTCCGCCGTCTCCAGTTTCAACTTCTCAGCCCGCTCCGCCTCCGGCCAATCCGCAATCCACAATCCGCAAACCGCAATCGGACACCGTCCGCATCGCCACCGCCAAGCTCGATGCCATTTTCGTGCAGGCGGAGGAAATGCTCGGCGTGAAGCTCGCGCAGTCCGAACGCGCCGTTGAGTTGAAGGCGCTGGCCGGGTTGGTGGCCGAACGCGACCGGCTTTGGACCGAAACCATGTCGTGGGTCCGGACCTTACGGCAGCAGGGCGAAGCCGGAACCGGAGCGAAAGAATTGACATCCCGCCTGTTCGCGCTGCTTGATCAGGATCGCGAACACTCTGAAGCGGTCAGCACGCGCATCGCCGACCTGGCGCGCACCATGGCGGTTGACCGGCGGCGGTTTGACACGCTCGCCGACCGTTTGCTGGAGGATGTCAAGATGGCTTTGATGCTGCCGTTCACAACCATCCTGGCCGGGTTTCCCAAAATGGTCCACGACCTGGCTCGCGACGCCGGCAAGCAAATCGAATTCACACTGCAAGGCACCGAGATTGAGATTGATAAGCGCATCCTCGAGCAGATCAAAGACCCGCTGGTGCATCTGGTTCGGAACAGTATTGACCACGGCATCGAGCCGCCCGCCGAACGCGCGCGTCAACGCAAACTGCCCAAGGGCACGGTGACTCTGGCCATCACCCAGTCCGGCGGCAAGGTCGCGATTCAGATTGCCGACGACGGAGCCGGCATTGACGTGGCCGCCGTCAAAACGGCGGCGGTCCAGACCGGCATCATTTCGGCAGCCGACGCGGCGGCGCTCCGGGACGAAGACGCCCGGCAACTGGTGTTCCGCTCCGGCGTCACGACCCGCCGGCAGGTGACGGAAATTTCCGGACGCGGCGTGGGCATGGCGATTGTGCAGGAGCATGTTACGAAACTGGGCGGGACGCTGAGCATCGAGTCGGTGGCCGGGGCCGGGACGACTTTCCGGATGGCGCTGCCGCTGACTCTGGCCACGCTCCGCGGCACGTTGGTGCGCCTGGCCAACCGCGAGTTCGTCATCCCCACGGCCAACGTGGCCCGCGTGGTGCGCGTCTTGCGGGCGGACGTCCGCCGGGTGGAAAACCGCGACAGCATTTGTCTGGACGGTTTGACCCTGTCCCTGGTCCGGCTCTCGGAGGTGCTGGGAATCGCTTCCGGCCAGATCAACGGGGACAACACCACGCCGTTGACGGTCTTGGCCCTCCGTCACGGCCAGGAGTGCGTGACCTTCGCGGTGGACCAGGTCATGAGCGAGCAGGAAGTGCTGGCCAAACCGCTGGGCCGCCTGTTGCCCCGGGTGCGGAATTTGTCGGGGGCCACGGTGTTTGGCTCGGGCCGGATCGTGCCCATCTTAAATGTGCCGGACCTTTTGCGGGCTGCCGCCGGCTGCACCCAAACGACCGTTCCCAGCGCGGCGACGCAGACCGTTCGCGCCAAACGACTCCTCGTGGCGGATGACTCGATCACCGCCCGCACCTCGCTGCAAAGCATCCTTGAATCCGCCGGCTTTGACGTGCAGACCGCGCCCGACGGCGCCGCCGCTCTCAACGCTTTGCACACCGATGCGTTTGATCTGGTTGTCTCCGACGTCGAGATGCCCAAGATGGACGGGTTCGAGTTGACCAAACGCATCCGCAGCGAACCGAAGCTGGCCGAGATGCCCGTCGTGCTGGTGACGGCGCGTGAGGCCAAGGAAAATCGCGAACGCGGCCTGGATGCCGGCGCCAACGCCTACCTCGTCAAGAGCAGCTTCGATCAGACCAACCTCCTGGAAACCGTGCGAAGACTGTTATGAACGAGGAACGCGGAATGCGGAATGCGGAATGCGGAATGCGGAATGCGGAACGCGGAACGCGGAACAAAATCCAAATGAAAAGTAGAAGTGACATGGATATGAAGACGGATGAACTCAGGACAAGGACGAAAGCTTTTGCCTTGCGAATCATCCGGCTGGCCGAGTCTCTGCCTGACCACGGCGTTGGTCGCGTGATTCAAGGGCAAATCCTGCGTTGCGGAACCAGTGTGGGGGCTAACCGATGAGCTTCGACCTTCCGCCTTCGGCAGCTCCGCCTTCCGCGCTCCCCGTTCCGCGTTCCAATAAGGTCCGCGTCCTGGTGGTCGAGGACTCGCCGGTCGTGCGCGATTTCCTGACGCACATCCTGAACCTCGTCCCGGACTTTCAAGTTGTCGGCGTGGCCCATGACGGCGAACAGGCCGTCGCCAAAGTCTGCGATTGCCGGCCCGATGTCGTGACCATGGATATTCACATGCCCAAGATGGACGGATTCGAGGCCACCCGCCGAATCATGGAAACACAGGCGACGCCGATTGTGATCGTCAGCGCCAGTTCCACGGTCTTGGAAGCGGTGACGGCGTGTCGCGCCCTGGGAGCCGGCGCGGTCGCCGTGGAAGCGCGGCCGTTTGGTTTCGGTCATCCGCAGTTCACTCAGAGCGCGGAGAAACTCGTCGAGACCGTGCGCCTGATGGCCGGGGTGAAGGTGGTCAAGCGCTGGCCATGGCGCGGCAGTGATGCCGTCGCGGCGCGCCCGGTCACGCCAGTGTCCTCCGGCTCCGAAATCCGCATCGCGGCCATCGGCGCCTCGACCGGCGGCCCGGCGGCGATTGCGACCATTTTGACGGCGCTGCCCAAGGACCTGCCGTTTCCTATGGTGATCGGCCAGCATATTTGCGACGCCTTCACGGCGGGGCTTGGCGAATGGCTTGCCCAGGCGTCCGGCTTGACGGGG
>JBAXTC010000266.1:0-9088 GCA_037130375.1 Verrucomicrobiota bacterium
CTGAATCGCGCTACGACGGAGGCCCTTGTCACCAACGATATTTCCTTATGGGACGAATACGCTCGCCTTGGTCAGCGAAAACACCTACAGCCTCGATTACACTACTTGGTACGGCAGTCTAGACTCCGCCGCCCCCTGGAGCATTCGCTACAGCCAGAATCAAGGCGGCCGCATTCCCGATCTTGGACCTTCCAGCCTGCTCTCGGCCTGGACCGCCATGCGCGCCACCACAAGCGACGGCTTCCGCTCCTACAATAACGAATATAGCGGCGGGCGCACTCCGCTTCTCTGCACAGCGTCCAACTGGCCCGTTTACTACAACACCATCCGCTGGACCACTCCGCAACAATTCCTCGATAACGCTCGTCCTCACCGATGAGGCGATGGCAGCGCATCGGGGTTTGGCCGCTCGGGCCCGGTCACCGGGGAAATGGAAGGTGGGAGACGCCAAGGGCGTCATTCATACCAGCCCAGGGCAACGCCCTGGGTTCATCAGCCCAAAACCCCATCAGCGCTGAAAGCGCGATTCATCCCAAGATGCGCACACAACCTTCCTCCCTGGGCCTTGAGAAAGTCTTGAGAAAGCCGTTGCCTTTGGGACACGGAAACTGTTAATTTGCGCCCATGTCGAAACTGAGAACTCTTCTGAAACGTAGCGAATCAACTTCGTCTGTCCTCCCTCCTGCAACATCGCCATGTCCTGTGAACCGGCGGCAGTTTCTAAAGCGCGCCGCCCTCGCCACGGGCATGATTACCGTCCCTTGCGTCATCCCGGGTTCAGCCTTGGGCCTGAATGGCTCAGTGCCGCCGAGTGGCCGTATTGTGTTGGGCGGCCTCGGCGTCGGCGGCCGTGGCTCCGGCGTGTTGAACTGGATGTTGCCGGAAAAAGACGTGCAATTCGTCGCGATCTGTGACGCCAAGAAATCCCAGCGCGAAGCCGTCAAGCGAATCGTGGACAACAAGTATGGCAACAAGGATTGCGCGATGTATCGTGATATGCGCGAGTTTCTCGCCACTCGCACCGACATCGATGCGCTGCTGATTGCTACGGGTGATCGCTGGCATGCCACGGCGTCCACCCTGGCCATGCGCGCCGGCAAGGATGTTTATTCCGAGAAACCGTCCTCGATGACGGTCGCAGAGGGCCAGGCGGTGGTTGCAACCGCCAAAAGGTACGGGCGGGTCTATCAGACGGGAACCCAGCGGCTGAGCGAAGATAATTTCACCTTCGCCAACGAATTGCTTCGCACCGGGCGGCTCGGCCATGTGCATACCGTCCGGGCTCACATCGCGCCCTGGGACGCCGCGGAGATGAAATTCGACTGGCTGCCGGCCGAGCCGGAGCCGCCCAAGGACGAAGTGGACTGGGACCAATGGCTCGGGCCGTGTCCCTGGCGGCCTTACAATCCCACCTACACTCGCGGCGGCTGGCGCGGCTATTACGATTTCCACACCAGTTGTATCGGCGAATGGGGCGCCCACACTTTTGCGCAATGCCAGTTCGCGATTGGCGCCACCAATACCTCCGCCGTCGAATACGGTTATGTGAACAATCCGACGGGCGACGGCATGGTCACCGTTTTTCCCAACGGCGTGAAGATGGTCCTGTCTCGCGGGGATCAGTGGTGGCACGGTTCGTGTGGCGTCCGCTACGAGGGGACCGAAGGGTGGGTGGCGGTGGCGGACGGATACTCGAAGCCGGAGGTTTCAAACCCTGCGTGGCTGGCGGACTTTTCGATGCTCGTCAACGACTACATGGCGCGGACCGGGCGGCCAATGAGCCACGTCCGCAATCTCTTTGACTGCATCAAATCCCGCCAACTTACCGTGGCCAATCCTGAAGTGATGCACCGCTCGATGTCCACCGTCCACGCGGCCAATATCTGCATGTGGCTCAAACGCGACATGAAATACGACTCCGTGAAGGAGGAGTTCATCAACGACGAGGAAGCCAACCGGCTGCGCTCCCGTGCGATGCGAGCACCCTGGATCATCTAACTTGGTTTATCATCCCCAACTTATTCGTCTTATGCATTCCTTCAAATCCGAACTCCGAACTCCGAACTCCGAAGCCAGCTTCCGTATCTCTGGCTTCATGGAAAATCTCGCCCTGATGGCCGCCCTGCTGCTTGCTTGCGTCGCGCCGTCTTACGCAAAAAGCCCTCCGCCTGCCGCGAATGAGCAGATGAACAAACTGGTGGCGGTTTTGAAATCAGACGCGCCGCAAAAGGAAAAAGCTGACGCCTGCCGCGAGTTGGCGCGCATTGGCAACAAGGACGCTGTCGCACCGCTGGCGGCGCTTCTGCCGGACGAGAAGCTCTCGCACATGGCGCGGTATGGATTGGAAACCATCCCGAGCCCAGCCGTCGATAAGGCATTGCGCCAAGCGCTCGGCAATCTCCAAGGCAACCTGCTGGTCGGGGTGATCGGAAGCGTCGGTGTGCGCCGCGATGCGAAGGCGATCAAGCCTCTAACCAAGCTGCTGCATGATTCAAATCCCGATGTCGCCCAAGCCTCCGCTCGCGCCCTGGGGAAAATCGGCAATGCCTCCGCCGCGAAAGCAATCCAGGCCGCTTTGCCCGATGTCCCTGCGGGTAACCAGGTCGCCTTTTGCGAAGGCTTGTTTCGTTGCGCCGAGACACTGGCCGCCAAAGGGAACCGCAAGGAGGCGGCGGCAATTTACGACCGTCTGTGCGCGATTCAGGCGCCGCACCAGATACGCACCGCAGCGCTGCGCGGCGCCATTCTCACTGGGCAAAAAGCCGGCCTGCCCCTTCTCGTGAAGTCGCTGCGGAACGATGATTACGCACTCTTCGCGGCGGCCGTGCGAACCTCGCAGGAAATGCCGGGCCCAGACGTGACGCGTGGGTTGGCAGCCGAATTGGGAAGCGTTTCTGCCGACAAACAAATCCTCCTGATCCTGGCTCTCGGCCAACGCGCCGACGATGCCGCCTTGCCCGCTTTGTTCGCCGCAGCAAGGGACGGCGGCCAGCCAGTGCGCCTTGCCGCCATTCGCGCCTTAGCGGAGATCGGCGTCCCGTCGGTGCTCCCTGTCCTCTCGGAGTTGCTGGGCGCTCCCGACAAAGAGATTGCCCTCGCGGCGCAAGAAAGTCTGGCCGCGTTGCCCGGCAAGGAAGTCGATGCCGCGATCATGGTGATGTTCGCGAGCAACGATGCCACCCGGCGCATCACGGCAATGGAACTTATTGTGCGGCGGCGTATGACCTCAGCCATTCCGGCCTTGTTCGGAGCCGCAGGCGACCCGGATGTGAAGATTCGGATTGCCGCAGTGAAAAGAGTGGGCGAACTGGGTGGGCTTGGCGAAATGCCGGCGCTCCTCGACCTGCTCGCCACGGGGGCAAGCGCCGAGGATTTGGAAGCCAGGGAACAGGCTTTGATCGCTGTCAGCGTGAAGCCCAACTCAAACCGTGGTTCCTGTGTCGAGAAGCTCGAAGCCCGATTGCCCCAGGCCCAGCCCGCGCAAAAGTGCGCCTTGCTGCGTGTGCTTGGCGCGGTCGGAGGACCCAGCGCTCTCAAGACTGTTCGCGCGGCGGTCGGTGATTCCAATGCCGAAGTTCATGCCGCGGCGATTCGTGTTCTCGGCGGATGGAACAACGCCGAGGCTGCGCCTGATCTGATTGAACTGGCCCAAACCGCCAATAACGCGACGGATAAAATGATTTGCCTGCGCGGTTTCCTCGGTTTTGCCGGCCAAACCGAGTTGCCCAACGACAAGCGTTTGTCCATGTGCCGACAGGCGGCCGGGTTGGTTCAGAAGGATGACGAGAAGAAACTGCTGCTCGCAGCCTTGGGCAGCATCAACACACCCGAAGCGCTCGATCAGATCAAACCGTATCTGGATGACGCCGCGACCAAAGAGGAGGCCGCCACCGCATCGGTGAACATCGCAGAAAAGCTCCTGCAAGGCAGCGACAGTGCCAAGGTCGCGCCCAAACTGATCGAGCCGCTGGACAAAGTCGCCCAGGTCACGGCGAATACCGACCTGGCCAACCGCGCGAAGAAACTGGCCGAGCAAGCGCGAGGCAAGACCAGCGCCAAGTAACAGGCACGTAACGAGCGACAATTGCGCGTGGCCATCAAGCAGCGCGCAATTGCGGCCTGCGGCGTGAACCGTGCGGCCGCGAACTGCCGCTTATAATTCCCATCCCTGCCGATAGGGCAGATTCAGGAAGGAATTTGCCTGGGGACAATTGGGGAAGCGCATCGCGGGGGCATCCCACTCGAGCTTCGTGCCAGCCATTTTGATCGCGACAATCCCCACCAGCGCGAGTTCCGTGAGCGGTCCGCCGTAGGAGAAATCCGAACCGGCTCGCGTCCCATTGCGGATGGCTTGCACCCAGTCCCGATGATGTTCCTTGACGCGAGGGATGGTCTTGCCCGGATGTTTAAACGCATCCATTTTCGACTGTGGGATGAGCCGCACCTGGCCCGCACCATGCGAGCCATACACAATTGTGCCCTTGTCCCCAATCACCACCGCTCCCGTCCCAATGTCCTTCTCGTCCAGCTCCAATTCCGGCGGCCGCGGGATGTGTTCCGTGCCGCTATACCAATTCAGTGTGACGGGCCCGCGCTTTGCTTTGGCAGCGAATTCGTAGGTGATAATCTCTCCCGCCGGGTACGCGTCGCTCTGCGTCTTGAAGTCGTAGTTTTTCACGGCGGCCTGGATCGTAGCGGGCGCGCCAAGGTCCAATGCCCAAAACACCGGGTCCAACACGTGGCAGGTCCAATCGCCCACAGTGCCGTTGCCGAAGGGCACCCAACCGCGCCAATTCCCCGGCAGGTAGAAGGGGTGATAAGCCCGGGAATGAGCCGGCCCGAGCCATTGCTCCCAATCGAGCGTGGCAGGAACCGGGTCTTGGTCGCGCAGATGCGGCAATTGATCAATGCCGGAGTTGACCGCGGTGCAGCCGGCATGGATGGTATGGACATTGCCGATGGCCCCGTCCCAGATCCATTCGCAGAAGTTGCGGATGGACTCGAAGGAATGGCCCTGGTTGCCGAGTTGTGTCACAACCTTGTGCTCTTGAGCCGCCTTCATCAACTGGCGCACCTCATAAACGGAATGCGCCAGCGGCTTCTCGCAATAAACGTGCTTGCCACGCTCGATGGCCGCCATTGCCGCCACCGCATGGAAATGGTCCGGCGTGGCGACAACCACCGCATCAATGTTCTTTTCCATCGCATCGAACATCTTGCGGAAATCGCGATACTGCCGGGCGGCGGGGAATTTCTTGAAGGTAACGGCGGCGCGCACCGAATCCACGTCGCACAGGGCAACGATATTGTTTCCTGGCGCCACAGCGTTGATATCGCCGGCGCCCATGCCGCCGACGCCGATACCCGCGATGTTTAGCTTCTCACTGGGCGGGGTCGTGCCACTGCCCGCCAGGACATGGCGGGGCACAATCGTAAATGCCGCCGCCACTGTGCCGGCACCGCGCAGAAACTCACGCCGCGTCTGGTGATTTGTAGTCTTCATTTGCCAATTCCCATTTCGATTTCTGAATGTTCGGCATTACGCCAATTTCCAGGGCGACCGGTAGGGTCGTGTAAGCAGCTTGCTGGCCTCCGCATCGCCCAAAATGACTTCCTTGGCGGCGTCCCAGCGAATCTTCCGCCCGACCAGCATTGAGATCAGCCCGAGATGCCCGGGTATGGCGGAGTGATGTCCGACTTCAACGGGCGTAATCGTAGGCTGCCGCGACTTCACGCATTCAATGAAGTTGCGCATGTGGCTCTTGGTTTCGTAAAGCTTCACCTTGTAACGGTCCTCGGGAATCTTCACGAACCAATCCACGTTGGAAGCGTCGTAGCCGCCGCGGTCCACCCAGACCCAGCCGTCGGTGCCGATCCATTTGGTGCCGCCGCGAATGTCGTTGTGGCCGCCGGCGATGATCATCGTGATGTCCTTGGGATACTTCAACTCGATGCGATACTTGCCGCAGGTGTTCCAAATGGCGTCTTTGGGCGGAAACTCGCCGTGGCCTTCGATCTCAGACGGGCCGTCGGTGTCCATACCCATGCCCCAATGGGCGATGTCGCAGTGATGGCCGATCCAATCCAGCAACTGCCCGCCGCCGACGTTGTAGTTCCAACGCCAGTTCATGAACACGCGCGCCTGGATGTAAGGCTCCTGCCGGGCGGGGCCGAGCCATCTTTCGTAATCGAGCTCGGGCGGCGGCGGCGTCACCGCAATGTTCCAATCGGCGCTGCCGGGCACGACTTGGGCCAGATACTCCGTATCCTTGGGCGCATTCGGGAACTTCGCCAGCAGGGCAGGGGCGGTCCTGGCGAAATCATGATGTCCGGCAGGCAAACCCACCTCGACACGCGTGATTTTGCCGATCAGCCCGTTGCGCACGATCTCGCACGCCTGGCGGAACGGTCGCTGCGAACGCTGCCAGGAACCGGTCTGCCAGATGCGCTTGTTCTTTTGAACCGCTTTGACGATGGCCTGCTGCTCGGCGATCGTGCGCGCCAGCGGCTTCTCCCCGTAAATATCCTTCTTGTTCTTCGCAGCTTCAATGGCGACCAGCGCATGCCAATTGTCCGGCACGGCTATCATCACGGCGTCAATGTCTTCGCGCGCCATCATCTGCCGGTAATCGTCGTAGGGCTTGCAGTCCTGGTTCTTGTAATGGCCGTTGATTTTATCCAGTGCTTGTTGGAGATGTTTCTTGTCCAGATCGCAGGCGGCGACGACCTGAGCGTCGGTGATGCCCAGCAGTTCATTCGTGTTGCCCGGACCTTGCATGCCCCAGCCGACAACGCCGACGGCAATGCGTTCGGAGGGACTCGCACGTCCAGCCCGTCCCAGCGCGTTGGCAGAGATGAATGTCGGCGCGGCGACCGCTAATGCGGTGGCGGCAAGAAAACGGCGGCGGCTGATTCCAGAATCAAGAGCAGATTTATTCATGAGGTAATGACGCCACAATACCGCGCGCAATTCGAGAAGAAAATGAGAGTAATGCGAAATCTGAAATCCGAAATCCAAAATCCGAAATCCAAAATCCGAAATCGGTTGCCGCCCCATCACGTATCACGCATCACGCATCAGAACCGCATCACGCATCAGAACCGCATCACGCATCAGAACCGCATCACGTATCACGCATCACGCATCAGAACCGCATCCCCAACGCGAATCTTGCCGGAGCGGACAACTTCGGCGAGAACCCCCTGGCGCTGGTTCATCATCCGGGCGCGCAAACCCTGGCATAGGGCATCCATCTTCGCGCACGGGTCACGGGGCGCATAGAGGCTCAGGACCGCTTCGCCGATTTGGACTTCGCGACCGAGAAGGGCGATAAGGTTGATGCCGGTGGTCTCGATATTGGACCGGACTGCGCCTGGGGCAATGGGGGGCATGCCGAGGGCGGCGGCATGTTCGGCGATTTGCTCGCGCTCGATCAAGGTGACCTGCCGACGCGTCGGTTGGCCTGTGTCGCGACTCAGGCGGCCAAAGTAACGCGTGTCGCCCACGATTCCCTTGGCCTCGAGGACTTCGACGGCCTCGACGCTTTGCAGCGGCGCGCCGGGTTCCGCCGGATGCAAATGGATCGAGGCGACGCTGCCAAGCGGGGCAGGAGACGGTGTGGTGTTCATTGATTAGAGATACTCCCGTGTCAGTCCAGTGCGGCGGACTGCTATGTGTGCTAAATCAGTTCGTCCGCGTGTTTTGAGCGCGATGATTTTGGTTTCTTCAAACTGGCCGTGTGCGCTTCCTCGGCCGCCCGTTCAAGGTTCAGCGCCAGCAAACGTTCCAGAATCTGCTCGTCGCTCAGGTCGGACGACCAGCCGTAGGCGGCGGCCACGGCAACGTCGAGCTTCTTGTGGGCGAGGTCAAGCCAGACGGGGCGCTCGTTGTAAAGGCTGGTCAGCGTGCGCTTCTTGAGTTTGGCGGCGCAATCGGCGTCGCGAGGCTCAAGGCGCGGATAGCGCACGGTGCCGATGCCGTTCTTGTCCGGGGCGAGCACGTAGCGCGCCCAGGGGCCGTCGGCTGAGCCGGGGAATTCGAGGACGCGTTCGACGGTCCATTCCTGGGGATTGAGCCAGCGTTCGCGCAGTTCGTTTAACTCTTTGGCGGCGGCGGCGATGGCGGCGCGATGCTGGTCAATTTCGGAATGCGGCAGGACAAGTGCGGAGTCAGAAAGATGAGCCTGCTCATGTCGGCTGCTACTGCCGTAAGGCGGCGACTCCTCTTTGCCCATAAAGTAATTCTTCGCCGCGAGGTTCTCGGCGTAAGTGCGATCGGTGTCGGGCTTGCTGGACGAGGATGCGATTACGGCTGGGGGGGGCGGCTGCAGATCGTCGGGAAAGGGGAACGGGAAAGTTTCGAAGCATGTGGTCGGGGTGTAGCGTGAGCCGGATTCCTTTTCCCGCAACTGTGTTCCTTGACTATCGGCCCAGAGCAAATGGAAACGGGAATTGAGCACGCCGAAAAAGAAATCATCTGCTCGGCCAAAGACGATGACCACGTTTGCGGGAAGGCAGACGGAATCTAACCAGGTAAAAATGCGGTGTTTTGCCACCATGCACGTCGCCAAGAAATGGTTCTTCCCTCTGAACGCTTCTCGCATGGCCGGTCGTGACTCCGCGTAAATCCACCAATTACGGGCGTAAGCCTCGCGCCGATTCTTAGCACGAATTGGCCGAGCGGTTTTGTCCAGGAACTGAAAAGGCAATTCATATTGGGCAGCGGTTTCCTGCTGGCTTTCCGCTCCGAAGTCGATCGTCCATTGCCACCGGGTGCGCCGGTTGATGTCTTGGCCATTAAGATAGGGCCTGAGAACGTCACTGTTTGGCCGACCGTTCGGGTTCGGAGCCCCAAGCCAGGGCCAGATGTCATCGAAAGGCAAATCGAACGGGCCTGCCGGAGTTATCCCCATGAAGCTGATTCGCCCGTTGACCCGGAGTAGCTTTGCCAGGGACAAGTCCGACGCGCTTGATAGTTGGGGGGCGATGTCTATCACTTCCTTTCCGTCAAGTCGGCGCTCCTCCTCGGTCCCATCGTCGAAGCCGATCATGCTGACGTGAACTGTCGCCCCAGCAAGAATCCAATCTC
>JBAXTC010000267.1:0-9069 GCA_037130375.1 Verrucomicrobiota bacterium
TGTGCGGGGAAGAGAGAATCGGTTTCTGGTCTCGCTCACTATTCACAATTTTTCGATAAATTAGCGAGGCACGAGGCTGGCATCAACCCTAAAGTCAGGGCGGATTCAAGAAATCGTAGCCGGCGACGGCAGTCGGCGCTAATCTCCGCAAATTGGAGAAAGTGCGCCGACTGCCGTCGGCGGCTACAAGTCTGCGGGTCCTTGAATCCGCCGTGGAAGTTGCTCCCAACCGTTCAGACTGCCGCCTCACCGGTTTCTTCAGTTCGAATGCAAATGGCGTTTTCAATGAAGCTGATAGGGAAGCGAAACACAAACTGTTTCCGGAGGATATCGCTTGCAGAACTGAGTTTGTGAATGTCTATTCGCTGGTGGACATGGCAACTTTGTTGCGCGTCCGCCAACATTCATGCCAGCTATCGCTTAAATCACACGACACCATGCAAAAGAAAACGACCCTGGCCCGGCTCGCCGCCATCTGCGTGGCCCTTCAGCTACCCGCCGCGGCAATGGCCCAGCCGGAATCCTCCCTCGCCAGCCGGCCCGGCGAACCCCTGCGGGCCCAGTTCTCTGCTGCCCTCGCGGCAGAAGGGCTTGACGCAATCCCGCGCGATTGGAAAGACACCGCGTGCCTGACCTGCCACCTGCAGCACTCCTACCTGATGGCTCGACCCGTGCTCTCGGCCAACTCTCCCGCCTATGAAGAGATGCTCCGGTCTTTAGAAAAGACCGCCGCAAAGCCGCCGGAGCCGAACCCCTCGAAGCAAGATGTCACCGCGGTCGTTCTGACAGCATTGGCGCTGGCGCGGCATGACGCCCCGTTGGGCATCCTCCGACCAGTCACGCGTCAAACGCTCGACCGGATGTGGGAATTACAGCGGGAAAATGGCAGTTGGGATTGGGCTGTGTCGCAATCGCATTTCTCGGCCATCGACCTTCACTTCGGCGTCACCTGGGCAGCAATCGCGACGGGGATCGCCCCCGAACATTACGCGGAAACACCCAAGGCTGTTGCCGGCCTGGATCGAATCCGTCGCTATCTGGGCCGCCACCCTCCGACGAGCCTTCATCAAAAGGCCATGCTGATGCTGGCCGCGCAGCACGTGGCCGGGGTCGTGACCGCCGAGCAGCGCCAGCAGACAATCGCCGACCTCTGCGCCGCGCAGGCATCCGATGGAGGCTGGAGCTCGACCAGTCTCCTGGCTCCCGGAGACCACCCGAGTGACACTCAAGCGCGGCCTTCAAGCGACGGCTACGCCACGGGCTTCGTCATCTATGTGCTCCGGGAAGCCGGCGGCCTGCCAGCCGGCGACCCTCGCCTCCGCCAAGGTGTGGTCTGGCTGAAGACACACCAACGCGCCAGTGGACGCTGGTTCACGCCTTCGCTTTCCGGGAAGAACCGGAACGTGATCTCGCTCGAAGGCACTGCTTGGGCGGTGCTGGCCCTGGGGACGTGCGGCGAGCTGGCCGAGCCAGAGCACCAAACGGATAAGAAGTAATCTCCGAAAATCAGTTCAACCCGCTAAACAGGCTGCTCTGCTCCGGCGGCTATAAATGAATTTGCGGCGGTTCACGTGACGGATGGTATCCGATTGAGAAACGCTGTTTTTCATAGCCGCAATATGAGATTTGAGCTTTTTGTCGTCAATCCCGAAGCCTAAGATGGGCACCGAGGAAGAATCGCCAAGAAAAATGGTTGGCAATTGGGGCGCAGTCGTGCTACAACCATCCTCCGCATCCAACCGATGCGGATTAAACGTAAGCAAAGAACTGGAATTCAATTTATGTCACAGCATCGGAGTCTGCGGGCGACTGCCACATTGGGCGGCAAACGAAATGTGCTCAAGCGCTTTGAGCGCGTTGAAGTGCTCAAGAAACGTGGCGAGTGGAAGGCGGGCGACCGCATCACGGGCCTGCGCAAGACCAAGAAAGAAGCTTGAGGCTGCGCGGAATGCAGAGTGCGGTATGAGCAGCCTCGTACGCAGGTTTTAGTTCCATTTGCTGCACTCCGCACTCCGCCTTGCCCATTCAGATGGTTCGTCTGCAAAAATTCCTGGCGGAAGCGGGCGTGGCCTCTCGGCGTGCCGGTGAGCAGATCATTCTGGCCGGGCGCGTCGCGGTAAACGGCAAGACGGTCGAGGAACTGGGCGCCAAGGTCGATCCCGATCACGATAAGGTGTCGGTGGACGGCAAGCCGATCCGTGCGAAACGGAAGCTGTACCTTGCCCTCAACAAGCCGCGCAGGCTGGTTTGCTCGCGCAAAGATGAACTCGACCGCCCGACGATTTACGAGCTGCTCCCGAGAGAATGGGACCACCTCCATTCGGTTGGACGCCTGGATTACAACAGCGAAGGATTGATTTTTCTAACGAATGATGGTGAATTCAGCCTGCGCCTGACCCATCCGCGTTACGGGGTTCACAAGAAATACCTCGTCACCGTCGAGGGCCGGGTCGAGGGCGAAATGCTGAGCCGCTTTACCCGCGGCGTGTTCTATCAGGGCGAAAAGCTCAAGGCCGAAAAAGCGCGGCGCATCTCGGTCAGCAATGCGCAGAGCGTGGTGGAACTGGAATTGGCCGAAGGCAAGTACCACGAAGTGCGCCGCCTCTTTGAGGCTGAAGGTATGAGCGTGAAACGGTTGCAGCGCATCCAGATCGGAAAGATTAAGCTCGGCGAGCTAAAGCTGGGCAAATGGCGGACATTGACAGAACCGGAGATTAAATCTCTACTGTGTTGAGTTATGAGAATGAACTATTGGTTAATCTTGGGGACGATGCTTTCGACAAGCTTGTTGGCGCAACAAGCAACCAATCCAGCCCCCGCTGCGCCGATTGAAACCCCCGCGGCCGCGCCGGTAGCAACGCTCGCGCCCGCACCCGCAAAAACCAACGCTCCCGCAGCCAAATCGGGAAAGAAAAAGTCCGGCAAAAAGAAATCCGCCGGTGTCGCCCAAGCGAAAGCCGAAAAAAAGCCGGAAAAGAAGACCGAGAAGAAGGCTGTGGCGAAAAAGATGCAGGCTGCGCCGGAACTGAAAAGCGTGCCGCTGATGCCCGGCCTGGCAAGCGTCGTCGCCAGCAACGTCAATGTCCGCGGCCAGGCCAAACTCAAGAGTGAGGTCGTTACCCACCTGACCAAGGGCCAGTCGGTAACCGTTCTCGAAGAGATCCTGCACAGTAATTCCGGCCCCGAGGAACCCTCCGCCTGGGCAAAGATTCTTCTTCCGCCCGGTGGCCACGCCTGGGTCAACACCATGTTCATCGACGCCACGAACAAGACGGTTCGTCCCAAGAAACTGAACTTGCGCAGCGGTCCGGGAGAGAATTATAGCGTGATCGCTCTGATGCAGCACGGCGACGCAGTGAAAGAGCTCAATACGAAGGGCGATTGGACGGAAATCGAACCGCCAGCGACCGCTTACGCCTTCGTGGCGGCGCAGTATCTCAAACAGGGAGCGGAGGCACCCGTGGTAGCCGCAGCGCCAAAAACGACTGCAACGCCTGCCCCTCCGGTAACACCCGTCACTCCCCCCACGCCCGCGCCTGCACCTGCGCCTGCACCGGTGGAACCGCCCCCGGCGCCGACCACGGTCGCTACAGGTCCAGCCGTCGCCCCGCCGCCGACCGCAGCCCCGGTCACGCCGCCGCCAATAGTAACCCCGGTGACCCTGCCGACTTCGGTGCTGGTTGAACTACCCGTCGTGACGCCCCCTGTGTCCCCAGCCGCGACGGAACCCGCCGTGCCGCAAGAACCGCCGCCTCCGCGCATCGTGCAGCGGGAAGGCATTGTGCGCGGCATGACCAGTATTCAGGCTCCCTCCCGCTATGTGCTCCGGAGTGTTGAGAACGGCAGGGACGTCGATTATCTCTACAGCCCGTCGAAAGAGTTGGATCTGTCGCGCTGGAAGGGCCTGCGGGTTATCGTAACGGGTGAAGAAGGCCTCGATGACCGATGGGGGAACACCCCCATCATCACGATCCAGAAGATCCAGACTGTCGGGGATTAATGCCGCCCGAGAATCTTATCGACGGACGGACCATCGCCAAGCAACTGCAGGCCGAACTGGCCCAGCGGGTCGCTGTTCTCAAAACGCGCGGCCTGCAGCCGGGGCTGGCGTTCGTGAGGGTCGGTGAAGACCCCGCCTCGAAGGTCTATGTGGGCCGGAAAGAAAAAACCTGCGCCGAGCTGGGAATTCTTTCGGAGACCCACGTTCTGCCCGAAGCCACGAGCGAACCCGAACTGCTCGCGCTCCTGGCAAGGTTGAATTCTGACCCGCGCCTGCACGGGATTCTCGTCCAAGCCCCGTTGCCGTCGCATATCCACGCCACCATCATATATGCCAGCGTGCTTCCGCATAAGGATGTGGACGGGTTCCACCCGGTCAATGTGGGCAAGCTGATGCTTGGCGATCCAACTGGTTTCGTTCCCTGCACACCGGCGGGAATCCGCGAGTTGCTGGTGCGATCCCATATCAACATCGCCGGCACCGAAGTCGTCGTGCTGGGCCGGGGCAACATCGTCGGCAAGCCAATGGCAGCAATGTTGTGCCAAAAGGAAAAACACGCCAATGCGACCGTGACGATTTGCCATTCGGCAACCCGCGACATCCAGGCCCACTGCCTGCGGGCGGACATACTGATCGCAGCCATGGGCGTACCGGAATTCGTGAAAGCGGATATGGTCAAGCCCGGCGCGGTAGTCGTGGATGTCGGCGTTAATCGCCTGCCCGACCCAGCGGCTAAAGGCGGCTCGCGCCTGGTCGGTGATGTGGATTTCGGCCGCGTCCAACCGATTGCCGGCCGGATCACACCCAACCCCGGTGGGGTCGGGCCTATGACCATCGCGATGCTGATGCAGAACACGGTTCGGGCGGCGGAGACCGCTGTCCGCTCGTGATGCAAGACAGTTCACAACGTTGCCAAGTCTGCTGTACGAAGCAACCAGCCTAAACTACGTCACCCCTTACCAAACACTAACTCCATGAACCCCACCCGCATTCTCCCCGATCTACAATGCTCGCTGCTCTGCGAGGAAGTCCGCCAGGAAGTAAACGGAAATTTCTTTCTGATCGGCGTGATTAATTTCATTCGCCTGCCGCAACTGCCTCTGACGGCGGCCAGACTGATCTTGTTTAACCGCTGGACGGCAGGAGTGGGCCAATTCGTTGAGACAGCGCGCTTCATTGCCCCGGACCAGACCACCGTATTGCGAAAGTGTGAGGTGAAGTTCGCGTTGCAGGATGCCATGCATAACGCCACCACCGTCCCCATTTTCCAACAGGTGGAATTCAAGACCGCCGGCCTCTATTATGTCGAGGTGCTGGTGGATGACGTGATGAAGGTGCGTTACCCCGTTCCGGTTATCCATAGCCCGCCGCCAAATCAGCCTCCCGCCCAGCCGTCCCCGCCAGCCCCTCAGCTCTGAGCGGCCAAAACGGAATCATCGGCGACATGACGGCCGCCAACCGCTACTATCTGCCGCAGTAACGGGCGTGCTGATTCAGGCGTGTTCCGGACTCTATATGGATTCAACGGTTGGAAAACCGCCGGTCGCCTGGCAACCCCTGACACCGCGAGGTGTGGCGGCGTTTGCGCGCGCGCCATTGGGACGATTGCTGGTGGTCCAGTTTATGGTGGCGATCCTGGCGGCCGCCACCGTCGTCTGGTTCCTGCATGATGCATGGTTTCCCACCATCACCGAGGCGATAGACCAACTGCCAACGCAAGGCGCGATTCGTGATGGCCGTTTAGACTGGCACGGTGATTCGCCCACGGCTCTCGCTGAGGGGTATTTCCTGGCCTTCACAGTTGATTTGCAACACGAGGGCCAGGCACGCTCGCCGGCGCAGATTCAGGTCGAATTCGGCCAGGCAGATTTCAAGATATTCTCCCTGCTCGGCTTCGTGCAAGGCATCTACCCCCAAGACTGGGTTGTGGCGTTTAACCGGCTGGACCTCGTGCCGTGGTGGGGGGCGTGGGCACCGGTGATCCTCGGGATCGTAGCCGGGTTGGTCATCGTCTGGCTGATGCTGATCTGGACTCTCCTGGCGACGGTTTACGCGCTGCCGGTGTGGCTGCTGGGGTTTTTCGCCAATCGAAAATTGAGTTTGCGCGGGAGTTGGCGCCTGGCAGGGGCGGCGCTAATGCCGGGATCATTGGTTCTGACCACTGCCATCTTCTGTTACGGCTCAGGCGCTTTTGATCTTATCCGTCTGGCGGTTGCCGGAGCCGCGCATCTGCTGCTGGGGTGGATCTATTTGATCGCCGCCCCGCTGCGCCTGCCGCTCCACCAGGAAGCCGCGATGGTGAAGGAAAACCCGTTTGTCCCGCCCCCCAAAGAGCAGGCACCGCCCGCCAACGAAAAACCGCAAGCCGAGCGCGAGCCACCCGTCGCGGGCGGCTGACCGTCGGCTGGGATCAGGCCGCCAAAGTCTCGCCCACCTGGAATCGCACGAACCGGCGAATGGTAACCTCGTCGTCCAACTGCTTCGCGACGGAAGCCAGATGTTCCTTCGCCGAAATCTCGGCGTTTTTCACGAAGCATTGGTCCACCAGGCAGTAGGTCTGGTAAAACTTTTCCACGATGCCTTGAATAATCTTCTCGAGGGCCTGCGCCGGCTTGCCTTTCAAGCGATCCGACGAAGCGGCGATCTCGCGTTCTTTTGCCACGACTTCGGGCGGCACTTGCTCGCGCGAGACGGCATGGGGGTGGCCTGCCGCGATCTGCAGCGTGATGTCCTTGACCAGTTGCTTGAACTCGTCCTTGGTCACCGTGCTCTCCTTGCCAGCGCCGACTTCCACGAGCACGCCCACTTTCGCGCCGGTGTGAATATACGCGGCAACCATGCCGTTGCCGCTGACTTCCAGGCGGGCATGGCGCGGAAGCTGAATGTTCTCACGGATCTTCGCCACCATGTCCACGCGCTCGGCCTCGAAATTCGCTTTGGGATCGGCCGCCAACCGCTTGGCAACATCGTCAGCGAAAGCCCGGAACATATCGTTGCGGGCGACAAAGTCCGTTTGGCAATTGATCTCGACCAGCACGCCCAGGCGTCCGCCGGGGGCGATATACTGGGTGATGACACCTTCCCGCGCCTCGCGGGCGCTCTGGGTGCTCGCGGTGGCCGCGCCTTTCTTGCGCAGAATATCCACAGCCGCGCTCAGGTCACCCTTGGATTCGCTAAGCGCTTTCTTGCAATCCATCATTCCGGCGTTGGTCATCTCGCGCAATTTGCCCACGAGGGCAGCAGTTATTTCAGCCATATACGAAGTCGTTTGTTTACAGTTTGTAGTTGATAGCAAATAGGGGACGCGCGAACGGCCGCCAAGGCCGGGCCGCGTCCGAAATTGAAACTAGGCCACCGGGGCTACCGGGGCGACCGGGGCGGCCGGCGCCTCGGAGGCTGCGGGAATTCCAACCGCGGCCACTGGCGCTGCTTCCGCAGTTGCAGCAGGTGGCGCGGCGACGGTGTCTTCGGCCGTTTTGCGACGCGCATACTTGGCTTCGTATTCCGCTTGCGCCTGCATGACGGTCTGGCCGATGGTGGCCAAAATCACCCGCACAGACCGAATGGCGTCATCGTTGCCCGCAATCGGGTAATCGACAAGGTCCGGATCGCAATTCGTATCAACAATCGCCACTACCGGCATCTTAAGCCGACGGGCTTCGGCGACAGCGTTGTGCTCGCGCTTGATGTCCACCACAAACATGGCCCCCGGCAACTTCTCCATCGAGTGGATGCCGTCGAAAAACTTAACCAACCGGGCAGCTTCACGGCGAATCACCGATTGTTCCTGTTTGACGTAATTGTTGATGGTCCCATCGGCTTCCATCTTCTCGATCTCTTTGAGCCGCGCGATGGAGCGCTTGATGGTCGCGAAATTGGTCAGCGTGCCGCCCAGCCAGCGTTCCGTGACAAAAAACTGGCCGCTTTCCTTGGCGGTTTCCTTGACCGCCTGTTGGGCCTGTTTCTTCGTGCCGACAAAGAGCATCTTGTGGCCTTTGCTGACGGTCGCCGACAGAAAATTACAGGCGGCTTCCAACTGGCTGAGCGTCTTGCTCAGGTCGATGATATGAACGCCGTTGCGGGCATCAAAGATGAACGGCTTCATCTTGGGATTCCAGCGTTTGGTCTGATGTCCAAAATGGACGCCGGCATCCAGCAATTCCTTAAGTCCGATACTAATCACAAGTTTCCTTTGGTTAAAAGTCCGCTTCTTTCGCGAACCATCCCGCGGAACACGGGATTGTTTTCAGTGTTGTTGTGGCCACCGGCGCCGATCGACGCACGAATTTAAGGCCGTTAACCCTCTTCCGGCCGGCTGCCAGGATTCCCAGGCAGCCTTCCGTAAAGGCCACACACCATAGCAGAGCCTGACTCCGTGGCAACTCCTTTTTCCAGTAATTATTTCCATCGAAGAATGGAACGTGGACATTCTTGTCCGCATCCGTGCGCGCACCGGCGTGGGAAGCGGACAAGAATGCTCGCGCTCCTATAAGAGAATGTGATTAAAGCATGTTTGCCACCATACGCGAGGGTGCCGGGGCGATGCGGGACCATCTGGGGCGCCTGCTGTATCACACGCGATTGAAGGCCATCCAGTGGATTAACCTGAACCGGCATCAGGCCGAGTTTGCCACGCTTTCAAAAGCCGGGCGGAGAGGAAATGGCACCGGGGCAAAGGGCACAGAAGAGATGCCCGGTGATGGCAGCTTTGACAACAATCAAAGATGGAAACTGAATTGACGGGGAGCCGGTGACGGCAAAGTTCATCAGTGAGCCGGAGAGCGCGGAGATCACGCGGGTCAGGCCATATCCGTTCCTTTACGGCCAGCAATGCTCATCTTGACGGGGCGTGGAGCAGGTCTCCGACGTGCCGGTCCACGGAGTCGGAGACTCCGTGCAGGGCCAGAACCCCCCGCAACCGGCAGACCAAAAGCTCCGCCCCACCGTGCCGCCCATAATGAACTGCTGTCGGGGAACATTCTGCAATTGACAACTCGCCCCGTTTAGGCCAGTCTATACCCGGTTTCTAGCGAAACCTGTTCGAGGAGAACTGTATGAAAAGATTATTC
>JBAXTC010000268.1:0-9064 GCA_037130375.1 Verrucomicrobiota bacterium
ATGGGAACTGTTGGACCGCGGGGAGTTGCACTTGGTCCGGCCGGTGACGCCACCCTCGACGACCCGTCGGCGCGTGGCCAAAAACCCATCATAACCCCGTCTTTTTGGCAAAAAACCCGAATCCAAACCGCTTTAATCCCGCGCCGGCCTAGGTACCGCTTCCGAATCCTCGGCCATTTCCTCTATTGGGACAGGCTCTAGCTAAAACACGTTGGCAATGGTGTGATAAGCCACCATGCCAGCCAGGCCGTGCCGTCGGCACAGGCAGAGCACCTTGTTTGAAGCCGCATAATGGGGCTGCCGCTTCTTCACCACATCGAAGGTCTGCAATTCCCTTGTCTCCTCATTGGAGCGCCTCACCATAACCGCTCACCGAGTAAAGGGGTCAGCCATAGCTTGGGTCATTTCTGATAGTTCCGTTGGTCATATCCCCAGTTGCCCCTGGCCCGCGCTGGCGACTGCGCCCCCGCGCATATAGCTGTGCAAGCTCCGATTTGCCGCCTTGAGCTACCCATGTGCATCCGCGCGGCAATCGTGCTTGTCGAGAGCGTGGTTTCTCGCCTCTGCCGTGCCGCAATCTCCAGCTTGACTGCGTCATTCTTGGGCCGGAGGAGCAGGTCCGCTTCCTGCCAACCCTGTCGCTGCAGTTCCTTGGCAATGATCCGCTCCGCCTTGGCCTCGGGCACTGGCCCGGTGCAACTCACCGGAGTGATGGTCCCCAAGCATGCCCTCCATCCTCACGCAGCCATCTCCGCCGCCAGGTTCGGTTCCGGGGTTTCCAGCACCCAGTGGTATGATTGGGCATCAGACAATACGTATGCACTTGCCAATTGGTTTTCTGGCACGCTTCAGCCAGCGTCTTGATGAAGTCCTGCCGGTCCACGTTATCCAGGAAAATCTTCTCCCGCCGGTCGCCACGGCTCATCACGTGATACATGGCCCCAGGATACGCGATGCGCAGCTTGCGGGGCATGCCGACATACAAGACCATGCTCAAACGACTATCAATTCCCAAAATGACCCAAGCTAGGGGTGACCCCTTTGCGATTTGGGCTCCGCATCCGCGAAACGAGCCGGGGGGCTTGGCCAAGAGCGGCGGAAGTTATCTCCGTTATCTCAGTTTCCTCCTGTTTAATCCCAGCCCCATGGTGGCGCATTTCTCAGGAACGTGTTTTCGCTTATGCCAGTGCGAGAGTTCGGCACTTGCGAAGTTTCGTCGGTTCGCCCCGCCCAAGTTCCAGTGCCAAGAGGTTGCAAACACAAAGGCCACACCGAATGTCGGTCAGATGGCACGCCTCCTGCATGGCGGTTGCTGACTGCTGTGACACTCGTCCCTACAATGATCCTGGGTCCCTTCGCCGCCGGCGTGGGGCTTTTGTGTTTGCGGCTCGACCATCTGCGGAGAATCCTGGTCGGGGCTGTGACGGTGGCGGTCTGCGGCTGCGCGCTGGCGCTGGTCCGTCTGCCGGCTCCAACGGGCCTGGCGGGTTTCCCGCTGAATCACCATTGGCTTGATCTGCTGATGGCGCTGATCGAGATCGGGATGGGTCTCTACGTCGTCTATGTCGGCGTGCGCGCGCGGCGTCCGCTGATCGTGGCGCTGATGGTGGCGCAGGCGGGGCTGATGGTCTGGTTCGAGTGGACCTACGGATCGAAGCTGCAGGCGGCGCACAACCTGTTCCTGGACAAGTTTTCGGTCATCATGGCCTTGATCAACGGGGTGGTGGGTGGCGGGATTTGTCTCTATGCGCTCGGATACATGCGCGAATACCATGAAGTGGCCCATCGTGAGGTTGCGGATCGGCGTCCCTTTTTCTTCGCTCTCCTGTTTGTTTTCATGGGCGCGATGTTCGGCATCATCTTCGCCAACAATCTGCTTTGGCTTTTCCTGTTCTGGGAAATCACCACCCTTTGCTCGTTTCTGCTGATTGGGTACACGCAGACCGAGGAAGCGCGGCAGAATTCGCTGAAGGCGCTCGTGATGAACCTGGCGGGCGGGTTGGCGTTCGCGCTGGCGATTGTCTGGTTTTACCAGAAGACCGGCAGCATCGAGTTGCAGACGCTCATCACCTCTAAGAAGTCGCTTGTTCTGTTACCGGCTGCCCTGCTCTGTTTTGCGGGCATCACGAAATCCGCTCAGCTTCCATTCTCGGGCTGGTTGCTCGGGGCGATGGTTGCGCCCACGCCCGTGTCGGCACTGCTGCATTCGAGCACGATGGTGAAGGCCGGCGTCTATCTCGTTTTGCGCCTGGCACCGGTAGTGACAGGCACGACCGTGGGCCTGATGGTAGCGCTCGTCGGGGCGGTCACTTTTCTCGTTGGTTCGATGGCCGCCATTACCACCAGCGATGCCAAGAAGGTGCTCGCCTGGTCAACGGTCGCCAACCTCGGTCTCATCGTCCTATGCGGCGGCATCGGAACTTACTCGGCGGTCTGGGCGGGCGTGCTGCTGATTATCTTTCATGCGGTCGCCAAGTGCCTGTTGTTCCTCTGCGTGGGCGTCGTCGAGCAGAAGTTGCACAGTCGGGACATCGAAGCCATGTCCGGGTTGATCCTAAACATGCCGCGGGTCGCGGTGATGATGCTTATCGGCATGGCCGGCATGTTCCTGGCGCCGTTCGGCATGTTGATCAGCAAATGGGCGGTGCTGAAGGCGGTGGTCGATGCTTATCCCGCTCTGTCGATCTTCATTGTCTTTGGCAGTTCCGCAACCTTGTTCTTCTGGGTCAAGTGGATGGGCAAACTGTTGGAGGTTGTTCGGCCACGCGAGCACATCGACAATCGACTTGGCCTGGGCGAGTCGGTTGCTCTCTACGGCTTATCGACGGCCACGTTTCTGGCCTGTCTATTTTTCCCGGTCATTTCCTCCAGCTTCATTGAGCCCTATATTCTCGGTGTTTTCGGTCAGTCCGCCTCGATGAGCCATGGCAATATTATCATCATGACCATTATGATGGTGATGATTCTGCTCTTCCCGCTCAGCTTCATCAACTACGGTCGCGGTGTGAGAGTCACGGATGCCTACCTGGGCGGAGCGAACGTGCAAAGCAGCGTGCGCTTCCTCGGTTCGCAGAACGAGGTGCAGAACGTGACCATGAATAACTACTACCTGCGGGATTTCTTCAATGAAGCCTGGCTTTCCCGCTGGGGCGCGCTCTCGTGTGCGGCGCTGCTGGGCATCATGCTGGTGCTGGCGTTCTGGACAGTCCTATGAACCCCTGGCTTCGTCTCATCCTCTACCTGGTGGCGGCTCCGGTGGTCGGCGGTTTGCTGGCAGGCTGGGACCGCCGGATTTCGGCGCGCATGCAGTCGCGTCAAGGCCCGCCGATCTTTCAGCCATTTTATGACGTGCTGAAGCTGTGGAAGAAGGAAAACATCGTCGTTCGCCGCTCGCAGAACTTCTACATCCTCTTCTTCCTCCTGCTCGTGGTGTTCACCGGCGCCTTGTTTTTCGCCGGGTCGGACTTGCTGCTGGTGATCTTTGCATTGACGTTGGCGGCGATCTTCTTTGTGCTCGGCGCCTACAAAGCCAGCTCGCCTTACAGTTTCATCGGCGCCGAGCGGGAGCTGATCCAGATGATGGCCTACGAGCCGATGATCCTGCTAACTGCAATTGGGATGTATATGGTGACCAAGAGCTTTGCCGTGCATGAGATCGCCAGCCATCCTACGCTGCTGGTGCTGGCCCTGCCCGGAGTATTCCTCGGGTTCCTCTATACCCTGGAGATCAAGTTCCGCAAATCGCCCTTCGATCTCTCGTGCTCGCATCACGCCCATCAGGAGTTGGTGCGCGGCATGACGACGGAGTTCTCGGGCCGGACGCTTGCAATGATCGAGATTGCGCATTGGTATGAGAATGTCTTTCTGCTCGGCTGGGTCTATCTGTTTTTCGCTTCGTCGCCGGCGCTGGGCGTGGCGGCGTCGCTGCTGGTTTTTGGATTTGTCATCCTGGTCGATAACGTCTTCGCCCGGCTGAAATGGCAGGCCGCCCTGAAAAGCGCCTGGGTGGTGGCCGCGGTGCTTGGGTTTGGGAATATTCTAGTTCTTTCGCTCCTCCGATAAACCGATGTAAGCTCATGCTCGGCTTTAAAGAATCACCCTGGATCATCCACTACGACGCTTCGAGCTGCAATGGCTGCGACATTGAGACTCTCGCGTGCCTGACACCGATTTACGACGTTGAACGCCTGGGCGTCATCAACACCGGCAACCCGAAGCACGCCGACATTTTCCTGGTGACAGGCGCCGTCAACGAGCAGAGCAAAGATGTGATACGCAACATCTACCATCAGTTGCCTGAGCCCAAAGTGGTGGTGTCGATCGGCGTTTGCGCCGCGAGCGGCGGCATTTTCCGCGAGTGCTACAATATCTCGGGCGGAGTCGATAGCGTGATCCCGGTCGATGTCTATGTCCCCGGCTGCGCGGCACGGCCCGAGGCCATCATCGACGGCGTGGTCAAAGCCGTGGGAGTCTTGGAAGAAAAGCATCGGGAGATGAAGGCCATAGCCAACAGCCTCGACCAGACCCTTTACCTCCGCGCGGACAAGAGTGACGCGCCGGAGATTCTCGCCTTACAGAAGATCGCCTACCAGAGCGAGGTGGAACTCTACGGTGACAACAGTCTTCCGGCCCTGCAACAAACGCTCGGGGATCTGCAAGACGACTTCGAGCGCATGCCGCAACGCGAAGCCACCGTGCTGGGTGCCCGCGGTGGTCAGGATGGCAGCGCAGCCGATTCGGACCGGATCATCTTTCTGAAAGCGGTGGTCAATGGGAAGATCATCGGCTCCGTCCGTGGTTACGCCGTGGATGGCACCGCCCATCTGAGCCGGCTTATCGTGCATCCCTACTTCCGCAGGCGCGGGATCGGACGCCGGTTGCTCGCTGAGATCGAGCTCGTGTTCCCGCAGGTGAGCCGGTTTGAAGCCAAAACCGGTCACCAAAGCAAGCGCAACCTCTATCAGTTGGCCAAGGGCGGCTACCAGACCTTCAAGGCCGAGCCGTTCACCCCGGCCATCACATGGGTTCACCTGCAAAAAGATCAGAGCCAGGTTCCCGCGGAAACGAAAGGTGTGAAATGAACAGCGAAGCAGACCAGATATTCGAGACCATTCCCGTCCAGGCGCTACTCGAGAAGGTGGGCGAGATGCGCAAACAAGCTTATCGGCTCGTTCAGATCAGCGCCACCCGGTTGCCAGACCAACTTGAGCTGACTTACAGTTTCGATCTCGATGGGCGGCTTGTAAACTTTCGTCTCCACATTCCTGACTCGAATCTCCGCGTGCCGAGCATCAGTTCAATCTATTGGTGCGCGTTCCTCTACGAGAACGAGATGCACGATCTGTTTAATCTCGTGGTGGATGGCATGGCGGTGGATTTCCATGGCACTCTGTACAAGACGGCGGTGAAGTTTCCGTTTGGCAGCACCAAAGCACCAACCGCGAAGCCCGGCGCGACCCAAACCGCCTCCACACCGTCTCAACCCGCATCGGCGCCGCCTGCGCCTTCGACAACCGCCACAATTCGCTAGTCACTCACCACCGACCACCAGCCCATGTCGCGCACCATTATTCCCTTTGGACCGCAGCACCCGGTTCTGCCGGAGCCGATTCATCTCGACCTGGTTGTCGAAGACGAAAGGGTTATCGAGGCGCGGCCTTCGATCGGCTTCATCCATCGCGGGTTGGAGAAGCTCGTCGAAAAGAAGGACTACGTCGAGTTCGTCTATATTGCCGAGCGTGTTTGCGGCATTTGCAGCTTTATTCACGGACAAACCTACTGCCAGGCAATCGAGTCGATCATGAACGTCGCGGTGCCACCGCGCGCGCTCTACCTGCGAACGGTCTGGGGCGAGCTCTCCCGCCTCCACAGCCATTTGCTCTGGCTGGGTTTGATGGCAGACGCGGTCGGTTTCGAAAACCTCTTCATGCATTCATGGCGTGTGCGCGAAAAGGTGCTCAACATTATTGAAGCCACCACCGGCGGCCGCGTCATCTTCGGCTCGTGCAAGATCGGCGGAGTGCGGCGCGATATTGATAGCGAGGCCATCAAGGCCATGCTCGCCGATCTCCAGATCATCGAGCGGGACATCCGCGACATCACGAAGGTCTTTCTGAATGACAATTCGGTGAAAGACCGGCTTTGCGGCGTCGGTGTGCTTTCGCGCCAGGATGCCTATGATCTCGGTTGTGTCGGCCCCATGCTGCGGGCCAGCGGTGTGGCCCAGGACATGCGCCAGCTCGGTTATGCCGCCTTCAAGGACCTGGAACTTGAACCGATCACCCGTACCGAGGGGGACTCCTTTGCCCGGTGTGCGGTTCGATGCCAGGAGCTTTTTCAATCCATCGGCCTGATCCGCCAGGCGCTGGCAAAGATTCCCGATGGCGAGATTGCTGTCAAAGTTACCGGCAATCCCAACGGCGAATGCATGGCGCGCACCGAGCAGCCCCGGGGAGAGGTCGCCTATTGTGTGAAGGCTAATGGAACCAAGAATCTCCAGCGGTTCCGTGTTCGGACCCCCACGTTCGCCAACCTGCCGGCGATGCTCAAAGTATTGCAGGGCTGCGAGCTGGCCGATGTGCCCGTGTTGGTGCTGACCATCGATCCCTGCATCAGTTGCACCGAACGCTGATATGGCTTACTTTGAAATGTCCAGGCTGGCCCTGAAATGGGTTCTGACCAAACCGGTGACCAGCCGTTACCCTTTCGAGCCGCGGCAGGCCATCGCCGGCTCGCGTGGCCAGTTGGTTTTCACGAAGAACACTTGCGTCTATTGCACCGTGTGCGCGAAGAAATGCCCCACCGGCGCCTTGACCGTGAATCGCCCGCAGAAACAATGGACCATTGACCGCCTGCTCTGCATCACCTGCGGCTACTGCGTAGAGGCGTGTCCAAAGCAATCCCTCGAACTGACCACTCCACACGGCATCCCCACGGTCACCAAGGACCGCGAGTGCTACTGAGCGCGCAGTTTCACAACTCACCCGGCGAATATTCGTCACTAACGAACCTTCGCTTGCGCCGCCGTGAGGTTGGCGGTAGAATATAGTCGTAAACCGGGATCAGGGCACAGCAATCGGCAGATGGCACGAGATGTGCTGATCTAGGCTTGGATTATGATCAGGAAATTAAACTTTACCATTGCAGACGGTCCCATTCATTGGCGGACCCACCGAATCATGGAGCTTTGCGACTACCTGAGCGGGAATGTGCTCGAGCCCATGTTCTCCCGCCAGGGCACGAAGTGGAACCGGCGGTTCATGGACTTCGTAACGTTCGACAACACCTGCGACCCGCTTGAGCCGACCGGCACGATCAAGTTCTCGGTGCCGCCGATGTTCGCCGGACGGGTCGGGGAGCTGGAAAGCGGGATCATCGAAGCATTAGGGCGGCTGAAAATCAAGACCGGCCCGTTCACGCATGAGAAGGATGCGGAGTCGCAGAGGGTTCAGACCATTGTGATCACGGTCCACGAGAACCCGACGGCGCTGATGGCGCCCCCTGAGGTGAACATGAGCCAGATGCGCGGCTGTCTGGTGCTCCGTGACTTGCTCGGCTACCAGAAGGTGAACGGCCGATATGAGTTTGTGGCTGACGATCTGGTGAAGCGCGTGTCGGCTGTGACGGAGGACAAAATTGCCGCCTGCACCGCCAGCCCGGTCAAGGTCGCCGAGGAAGTGCGCCGCACGCCGAGCGCGGTCAGCATGAAAGCCATTCGCCGATGCCTGGATGAGGTTAAGCAGTTCGGCCTTTGGGCCCAAAACCACAACCACCAAAAGCTGGCTGCCGTTTAGGCAAAATCCTCTCCCTCAGCCGTCAACCGCCTAAGGGCAGAGTGGATCGCGCGCTTTCCGCTCCTGATGTTGCTGGGCTACGAACTCGCGCCAGGCATCCATCCCCTGACCGGTCTTGGCGGATGTCTCAAGCACCCGCGCTTTCGGCGCGACGCGCCGGATGTTGGCCAGCGCTGTCTCGCGGTCGTAGTTGCAGGCTTGGGCCAGGTCAATCTTGCTGATAATCACCACGTCCGCCGATTGGAACATGGGTGGGTATTTCAGCGGTTTGTCTTCGCCTTCGGTGACGGATAATAGCACGATCCGCAGATCTTCGCCCAGGTCGTAAGAGGCGGGGCAAACCAGGTTGCCCACGTTCTCGATGACCAGCAGGTCGAGACCATTCAGGTCGAGTTGCTTCACGGCCCGACCCACCATTTCCGCTTCGAGATGGCAGACTGTGCCGGTGGTGATTTGGACCACCGGCGCGCCTGACTCGCGCAGCCGTTGAGCATCGTTGTCGGTTGCCAGGTCTCCCACGATCACGCCCGTCTTGAATTCCGGCTGCAGTGTCTTAACGGCCTCGCGAATAAACGTGGTCTTGCCGGAACCCGGCGAGGAAAGGAAGTTCAGAACCAGCAGACCCCTTGCCCGGAAGTAGCCACGATTACGTTCGGCCAGGCGGTCGTTCTTGTCGAGAATCGCGCGGCGCACATCGATGGTTCGGCGCTCTTGAACGCCGGCTTCATGCTCGTGCTCATGCTCATGCTCAACCTCATCGTGCGCGTGTGTGTGGGTGTGCATGTGGGCATGGGAGTGGGGGTGGTCGTGGTCGTGGCCATGGTGGTGGGAACCTGGGCCGTGTTCGTGGCCACGCTCGTGACCATGCCCATGCTTATGGTCATGGGGATGAGCGTGTTCGTGGTGATGAGCACTAATGCCCACCGGGTTTTCTCCGGGTAATCCGCATCCGCATTCTTCACACATTAGTCAATCTCCAGTGAGGCTACTTCCATTTCCCGGCCGGCGCGGAGTTCTCCGCTCAAGCTGTGACAGTCGGGACATTCGGCAAACATATCGTCGGACTGGAATTCACGGGTGCAGGTTCCACACCAGAACCGCGCCGGCACATGCTCGATGGTCAATTTAGCATCTGCCGCCGCAGTCCCCGGCGTCAGTGCCTCGAACGCAAACTCCAGCGCGTCCGGCACCACCCCGCTCAGCGCCCCGATCCGCAGCCGGATTGTGTGGACGCGGCTGGCCCCGGCCTGGCGGGCCGACTCCAGCGCCAC
>JBAXTC010000269.1:0-9061 GCA_037130375.1 Verrucomicrobiota bacterium
TACGGAGGTGCAACGGAGGTACTACGGAGGTGCAACGGAGGTACTACGGAGGTGTAACGGAGGTACTACGGAGGTGTAACGGAGGTACTACGGAGGTGCAACGGAGGTATTGCGGTGTAATCCGGGCTGCGGGTGGGGGACTTTGGTTGATTGTCGATGGGCTAAGTCGTTATGGGCACGTGAAATACTTGCGAATATACGAGAGCCGAGGCGGGTTCCGGTCGTTGGCGGAGAATAATGGCCAGGCGGGAGGCCTGACATGGGGCGCGGGGACGATGGCGCTGGTTCGTTTGAGGAGGTCGTTCCAGCCGTTTTTATGCTGCCCAGTGCGGATTCAGACAACTTGGCGGGCCGACGGCACGCAGTGCCAGTTGCGGGACCGGTAGCCAGCCACCAACATCACGAAACCCCAACCGACTTCTAGCCCTAAACCTGCGCCGCTACAATTTTAGAGTGGCAATTGTCGCCGAAGGAGCATACAATTTCCGAAGTTGACTCATTCCCGGCCGGGCAAGAGGTGTCGGCAGCGGCACTCCTGTCAAGGCCAGGATCAGCCAGATGAAACGCTTAACTTGTATTGACCTTTTCTGCGGATGCGGCGGGTTCACGCTGGGCATGGAGCGGGCTGGGTTCTCAACTCTGGCCGCCGCAGACTCCAACTTTGAAGCGATCACCGTGTTCCGGAAGAACTTCCCAAGCGTGCCCCACATATTGCACGAGGATCTGACTCTATTTTCGCCCACTGAAATGGCTCACCTCATCGGGGCCCAAGAGGTTGACGTGATCGTCGGCGGGCCACCCTGCCAGGGATTCTCCACCGTGCGCCAGCGGGACGGCTCTAACAGCGGCCCTCGCATGGTCCAGGACGAGCGCCGCCACCTTTATCGGGAGTTTCTCCGCTACGTCGGGTTCTTCCAGCCCAAAGTATTCGTCATGGAAAACGTGCTTGGCATCAAGTCGGCGGCCGGCGGCACGTTCTTTACCAAAGTGCAGAAGGAAGCGCGGGCGAAGGGTTATCGCGTTCATGGCCAGGTGACAAGGGCGGCCAGGCTGGGAGTGCCCCAAAAGCGCCAAAGGCAGCTAATCATTGGAACACGGTCGGATATACCCGGTTATTTCCGCGGCGAGTTGGAACCTTCTCCACGTATCAACGTTGCCCCTGATGGAACTCGGGGCCTGAAGGACCATGTCACATTATGGGAGGCAATCGGTGACCTGCCCCCACTTGTCGCAGGCGCAGGATCCGAAGATTCAGAGTACGACGCCGAGCGGTTCGCCAAGCAATTCCGACTGTACGGAGGCCGGTACCTGCTGGACGTCCTGGAAGCTGCCCCTGACAATAAACTTACAGCCCATGTGGCGCGCCCGCACAGCGACCGCGACTTGCGCGACTTCGCCAAACTTCGCGAAGGCGAGCATTGCGCGCAAGCGATGAAGCGGGGCGAAGAATTTGAGTTTCCTTACGATAAAAAGACGTTTACAGACCGCTACACGCGCCAGCACCGTAATGAAACGTGCTCCACCATCGTTGCTCACCTGAGTAAAGACGGTCTGATGTTCATTCACCCTACACAGCCCCGCTCCCTCACGGCACGCGAGGCCGCTCGCGTGCAGAGCTTTCCCGACTGGTTTCAACTGCCCGTAGCCAGAACCCAGCAGTTTCGACTTATCGGCAATGCCGTGCCTCCACTCGTCGCCGAGTCTGTCGGCTGGGCCATCAAATCTTACTTGGCCTCATCTATTAACAGCACACCCTTCCGCTTCGACCTGGAACCTCTCCCTGCCAACCAGGCTGAGGCCGTGCAATGGCTGCTCCCACTTGTGCATGCGGCCGACCACAAAACGCTCCACCGCATTCCCAGTCCTGAGTTCAAACGGGGCTGGCATGCAGTGGGTTTTCTTCATGCCGGCCTGCACCCCGACAGCGCGAGGGAGAACGGCACGGAAATCTCCCATCAAGCTGAAGACATTCCCGAGATACGCAAAGCTGAACCCCGCCTGCTCGCTCCTTACTACGTCCAGAGCGGCTGGCCAGTTGTGCTTGCGCCGGTCGCCGTGGAAGCGTGGCGCCGCTACGAGATCGGCGAGTTGAGCGACGACCAACTCTACTGCAGCGAAGCAGTCGCCGCCGGGATGTGCTGCCGAGCGCCGGACCTCCTTGACGAGGTAAAGCGAGAGCGGGAAAAACTTCCTGCATGATTAACCGCGGAAGCCAACTTCAGGACGCCGAGTCAGATATCGCGGCACCTCACGCATCTTCGCTCGTCGAATCGCTCCGCGCCTTCGGTTATGACCTCGGGACGGCATTGGCCGACCTAGCCGACAATAGTCTTTTCCACCGCTCGCGTCACCTTGCTGTCCACTTCCACTGGGCCGGCGAGACTTCCGCCATCGCCATTGCCGACGACGGAACAGGGATGGACCAACCCACCCTCATCAACGCGATGCGATTGGGCAGTCGTAATCCTCGCGAAACGCGCGACCCAGGTGATTTCGGCCGCTTTGGCCTCGGCCTTAAAACTGCCTCATTTTCCCAGTGCCGCCGCGTCACCGTGCTCACCCGACAACGCAAGGGTAAGGCCATTGTCAGGTGCTGGGACTTGGACCACATCGCCGAGGCCGACGAATGGCAATTGCTCCGCACTCCGTCGCCGCTGGCAGCGACGCTTGCCGAGACGCTGGCCCTCGCGGAACACGGCACCGTCGTCGTGTTGGAAAAACTCGATAGGATCACCGCCCGAACTGCAACTGAGAACGACGCAGACGAAGACGCCTTTCTACAACGAGCCGAGAGTGTGGGACAACACTTTGCGGTCGTCTTCCACAGATTCATGCTCGGCAGAAACGCAGTCGCATTCACCTTAAACGGTAAACTCGTGACGCCATGGGACCCTTTCATGGCAGACGAGGCGGCCACTCAGAGGCTTCCCGTGGAACGGCTTCGCTTCCAGTCCCAAACGGTCGAAGTCGAACCGTTCGTTCTTCCACACCTCTCCAAGCTAGACGCCGAATCACACGGTCGGGCCGCTGGCTTGCGCGGCTGGAACGCTCATCAAGGTTTCTACATCTATCGCAACCGCCGCCTGCTTGTCCCGGGTGACTGGCTCGGTATCAAGGGATGGCGGCAGGAGGAGCACTACAAGCTCGCTCGGATCCGATTGGACCTGCCGAACGCACTGGACCACGAGTGGGAAATTGACGTCACCAAATCCCGTGCCCGCCCTCCCGAAAAGTTGCGCCGCGATCTAGCTCGCATCGGCGAGCGCACCCGCAGCTTGGCAAAACGCATCTACTCGCATCGCGGTGCCAAGCTCGTCCCAGCCGAGGGCCAGGAGCGCGTGTTCCTTTGGCAACAAACTGCAAAGCATAACCAGGTGTTCTACCGGTTGAACCGGGACCATCCACTGGTGAAACAAGTCCGGGCCCATTGCGCCGACGTTCCCAAGTTCAGCGCTCTGATACGACTCATCGAGGAGACAATCCCCGTCCCGCTCATCACAATTACGGACCGGGAGAAGCCAGACCAGACGATTGGCCCATTCGAAGCGGCGAAAGAGCCGGAAATCCTCGAAGTCATGCGGCAGGTTTTTGCCTCGCTTCGATCCGGTGGCCTCTCGCGGAAGGATGCCCTGCTTCGGCTTGCTCACCTTGAGCCGTTTCCGCGTTTTCCCCAGCTTCTCCAAGCCATAGATGAGGAAGATGAAAGATGAATGATGCCTTCGATCACGCTCGATCGATCGCGGTGACGCTCTTGCACCGCCAGCCAGCCCGGACGCCCGAAGTTATCCGGGCACAAGTTGCGCTTGCCGTGCAGACCACTAGGGCAGCGGGAATGGGCGAAGTTGACCCCGAGGCACTCGTGGCCCAGCTAATGCATGAGGCAAACGTGTTCGTCCCGGATGCGACGCTAATGGAGGATCCGACCGACCACATCGAGTGGCTTCCATCGCGGCGCGGCAGCATCGACTGGAGATTCTGGAGCCGCTACAAAGCCTTTCTTGAGCAGGAAAAGAAACTGCCCGAGCCGGTCGTCAGTTCGCTCGGGAAGCTCACTGACGAAATCCTGGGTAAGCTTGAGCAACCTGAGCGCAACCCGGTATGGGATTGCAGAGGAATGGTTGTAGGCAGCGTTCAATCCGGCAAGACGGCCAACTACTGCGGCCTGATCTGCAAGGCGGTCGATGCCGGTTACAAGCTCATCGTGGTCTTGGCTGGCATGCATAAGAACCTGAGGAGCCAGACCCAATACCGCGTTGACGAAGGTGTGATCGGACGCGACAGCGGGCGCGAGCGTGCGCTGGACCAGCGGTGCGGCCTAATTGGCGTCGGCAAGATGTTCGGTGGGACGCCGGCAATCCACACACTCACAAACAGCCTGGACAACGGGGATTTCAAAGCTGCAGTTGCTGACACCATCGGTATGGCTATTGGCAGCGATCCCGTTGTCTTGGTGGTGAAGAAGAATGGCCGGGTGCTTCACAATCTCCTGAAGTGGGTCATCAGCGTCAAGGGGGAGGAAACCCCAGGCAAAAAGAATAGGGTAATTCGTGGCGTGCCGCTGCTTCTGATTGACGACGAGGCAGATAACGCATCCATCAATACCAAGGACCGCCGCAAGACGGTTTCCCAGGAAGAAGAGGTCACTGCTATAAACGGACGCATACGCGAGTTGCTTGACGCCTTCGAGAAAAGCGCTTACGTCGGCTACACCGCAACTCCTTTCGCGAACATCTTCATCAACCCGGACGCGGAGACCCCAAAGCATGGAGAGGATCTTTTTCCACGCAGCTTTGTTCTCAATGTTTCACCCCCGTCCAACTACGTAAGCCCGTCGCGCATGTTTGGCTTGGACGGTGATCCGGATTCCGGCATCGAACCGAGGCAGGAACTTCCACTGTTTCGTTTGGTGGACGACAACGAGAAGGTTTTCCCGCCGAGACACAAGAGAGACCTTCCCGTCGAAGCGCTGCCTGATTCCCTCAAACACGCGCTGTATTGCTTCGTCCTGGTTTGCGCCGCGAGGCGCGCACGCGGCCAGACGGAGGTTCACAATTCCATGCTCGTCCACGTCACCAGATTCGTGGACGTGCAGCACCAAGTCTCGCAACTTATCCAACAGCAGATCGATTCCATCCGCCGCCGAATTGCCCTCGGCGAGGGTGCCCGCGAGCAGACACTACTTTCAGAGTTGAGCCAGCTCTGGCGGGACGAATTCCAGCCCACGAGCGCAGCGATCCGGGCGATGTCCCCCGATGACAACTTGCCCGAAGTAAGCTGGGATCAAGTTGCCGCCGAGTTGTCCGAGGCGGCAGCGAGAATCGAGGTGAAGGAAATCAATGGCCACGCCACGGACGCGCTCGATTATGTGGCCCATCGCCAAGGATTCAACGTGGTGGCAGTCGGCGGTGACAAACTCTCTCGCGGTTTGACATTGGAGGGACTTTCCGTCAGTTACTTCCTCCGCGCCTCGCAAATGTATGACACGCTCATGCAGATGGGGCGGTGGTTCGGCTACCGCCCTGGCTACCTTGACCTGTGCCGGTTATTTACCACGGAAGAGCTGCGTCGCTGGTACCGGCACATTGCACTGGCCGAGGTGGAGCTGCGTCGCGAGTTTGACCGGATGAAAGCGGCTGGCCTCACTCCCCGCCGTTACGGACTGCGCGTCCGCGAGCATCCGGACGGCTTGCTCATCACGGCTTTAAACAAGATGGCCCACGCGCGCACCCAGAAGCTCTCGTATGCCGGCCAGCTTGTTCAGACTGCGTACTTTGCCACCGATCCTAGCGTGGTTCGCGCCAACTTCAAAACAGTGGAGAAGTTCTTGGAATCGCTCGGCGGACAATCAAAAGCAACCGAAACCAGCGCCGCGTGGCTCTGGCGAAGCATAAGGTCCGAGCACTTGCTGGAGAACCTGCTGACGACTTTCAAGGTGGCCTCGGAGAGTTGGCGGCTGCAATTGCCCGAGTTGATGAAATTCATCCGGACCCAAGCTGATCACGGAGAACTCACTACTTGGACCGTGGCCCTCGTGAACACGCACGGAGAAGCGGGTAAGATCTCGTTGGTAGGCTGTGACGTCGGCTTGGCCCAGCGCAAGCCGGAAGATGGCACATGGCCAATGGATAAAGTCCCTTCAGTGTTTGTGGCCCCCAACGCCAACATCCAAAGCCCGTCGCACCAGGCGCTGGACCTGGAGCTTCCAGAGATGGCGTTGAGCGAGGCCCTGCTTGCGGACCTGCTCGCTAAGCGTGCAGTCGAGGACGGTGCCCCGCTTTTCAAACCGGCCGAAGAAGCGTTGCTCCATCAGTGTTGTCTGGAGGGAGTAACCCTAGGTGTCGCTGCCGAGCGGCTCACCTTACTCCGCCGCCCGCCAGACGAGGATGCGAAGAAACGGTCCCGTATAAACGGCGAGGTTGCCCGCCAACTTCGCCCCAAGACTCATGGGCTGCTGCTGATTTATCCGCTTGTGCCAAAGGGCGTGGATCAGTGGTGCAACCAGTCGCCATTTATGGGCCTCGCATTCAGCTTCCCTTCGAGCCATACGGCTAGGGCGGTGGACTACAGGGTCAACAAGGTGTGGCAGGCGACGTTCCACGACGAGGACTATGCAGATTGAGGCTTTATGGAATGGGCTTGAAGCGGACGCGGGAGCCGGCAAGACCGCATCCAACGGCTGGCTGCTTCGGCTCGCCCGCCCAGATGCTACCTGCTCACTGTTTCTGGGGCTGGAGCTTGTATCGCGCCGCCGCGCCATCCTGATTCGCATCCCATCGCGGTCGGTGCCGTCCCGCCGTCTTTGGCCACGCTGCAAAGGCCTTGAGCCATTGGTACTGGCGGTTGAGGGCGATTCCCACTTCGGAGTCGCACTGAAAGAGCCGCGCTTTGCAGACGTCTTTACTGCATTGGCGGAGGATTTGGCCCGGCGGGTGGCCGAAGCAGACGATGCGGACGCACAGGCGCGTGCCTTTCTTGGCCAGCTCGCCCGTTGGCAGAAGTTTCTTTCTGCCTCATTCGAAGGTTTGGGTGAGGAAGCCCAGCGTGGTCTCTGGGGAGAATTACACTTTCTTCGCGAGCACCTGCTTCCTACGATCGGACCGGCAGGGGTCAAAAACTGGAAGGGCGGAGAACGGGCGCACCAGGATTTCCAGTTTGAGACCACCGCGCTTGAGGTGAAGACAACCCTTGCAAAGCAGCCCCAGGTTGTAAGGGTCACCAGCGAGCGACAGCTCGCCGCCACCACATGGCCCGCGCTGTTCTTGAACGTCATCTCGCTCGACGTGGGAGATGGCAGTGGTGAGACCCTGCCTGCGATGGTTTCGTCGATTCGCGCCAGATTGCTTGGTGATGCCACGGCGCAGGAGCAATTCGAAGACGAGCTTCTGGTGGCAGGTTATCTCGATTCCCAGGCCGCTAGATACATTGAGCGCGGCTACAAGGTTCGCTCGGTGCTCTTCTTTCGCGTAGGCCCAAAGTTCCCCAGCCTTGTCGAGGCGGACATGCCACCGGGAGTCGGTGACGTCAACTACGCGTTAAGCGTTGCGGCATGCCAGCCGTTTTTGGTAGGAGCAGCAGAGACAACAGACGTCCTCAAAGAGGACTTTGCCAGGCAACCCGGAAGTAAACGCACCGGCCAACAGTGATTAAAGACTATGGACCTCGAACAATTCCTAATTGACCTGCAACAGCGTGTGGCCGAGCGATGCGCCGATGACGCGAGCCCGCAAATGCAAGAAGATGCGTTTACGGAGGTCGTGCTTGACCAACTTGCAGAGGGGGGCGGAGATGTCTGCTACCACCAGGCAGACCGACACGGGCGGCGGCCCGCTTCCAAGGTCAATGCCTGGAATCTTTCGGCCGACGGAACAGCCCTGTCGCTTTTCGTGGCTCTCTACCACGGAAGCACGCAAGTTGAGATGGTTCCCCGAGCGGAGGTGGACAAGCACTTCAAACTCCTCCGCGGGTTCCTCGTGCGTGCCCTGAGTGGCTTTCACGTCGAACTGGAGGAGTCGTTTGAGGCATTTGACGCGGCGCGGCGCATCCATCAGGTGAAGAGTGATATTGTAAGCGTCCGACTTGTTTTCCTAACGGACGGAGCTGTCCGCTCAGCCGAGGTGGAAAAGGAGCAGCAACCCGGGTTCTCCACAAGCTACGAGTTTTGGGACTTGAAAGAGCTGCGGAATCTCGCGATGGGCGAGCCGGAACCGATTGAACTGGATTTCGTGAAGGATCATGGGGGCGCGGTTTCCTGTCTGGCTCGTAAGGACGCCACCGGCGAATTCACCACTTACCTGGCGTTCTTCCCCGCTGAGCTACTCCACGCGGTTTACGCTAAGTTCGGAATGCGTCTCCTGGAAAAGAACGTCCGGGCCTTTTTATCGGCGAAAGGCAAAGTCAATAAGCCCATCCAGGAAACCATCAGAGACGCGCCCCATCGTTTTCTGGCCTACAACAACGGGCTGGCCGCAACAGCGGCAGCCGTCCGCGTCAAAGACAAGGGAGATGGACATGCGCAGTTGGAGTGGGCACGGGATTTCCAGATCGTTAACGGCGGCCAAACCACAGCCTCGATCCACCACGCCAAGGTTCGCGAGCGCGCAGACATCTCTGACGTCGTTGTGCAGGTCAAGCTGACGGTGGTCAACGATCAGTCGATGGTGGAGGAATTCGTGCCGCTCATCTCCAAGTTCACGAACAGCCAAAACAAGGTAAACACATCCGCATTCTCTGCGAATTCACCGTTCCACCGGGCGGTGGAACGGCTGTCTAGGACCATCACCTTCCAGCCCGCTGACGGCATGGAGCGCGGCAATCGGTGGTACTATGAGCGGGCACAGGGTTCCTACCTGAATGACAAAAACAACATGCACCCGCCAGCGGCCCGGAAGGAGTGGGAACGGATGCACCCCACCGCGCAGAAGTTCAGCAAGACGGACTTGGCGAAGTTCGAGCACACTTGGGCAGGCTTGCCGTATCTAGTTTGCTTGGGCGCAGAGAAGAACTTCCTCAAGTTCGCAGATGGCCAAGAAGCCGATGGGGAACCGCCGGTTGACGAAATGTA
>JBAXTC010000027.1:0-23119 GCA_037130375.1 Verrucomicrobiota bacterium
CCCTCCCCCCCATCACTCCACCACTCCATCACTCCACCACTCCACCACGCCATCACCCCACCACTCCATCACCCCACCACTCCATCACCCCACCACTCCATCACTCCACCACTCCACCACTCCATTTCTCCCATGATCCAACTCACGACACCCATTTCTGAGGCTGCCGTTCGCGCGCTTAAAGTTGGCGACGAGGTCGCCCTCACGGGCACTTTGTTCACCGGCCGGGACGCGGTCCACAAGTTTTTGCACGATGGCGGCCAGCTTCCGCCTGCCGTGAATCTCAAAGGCGGCGTGCTCTACCACTGTGGTCCGGTGGTCATCAAAGACGAACAAGGCAACTGGAAATGCGTGGCTGCTGGCCCGACGACGTCTATTCGCGAGGAGCCTTACCAGGCGCAAGTCATCCGCGATCTTGGTCTGCGGGGGGTTATCGGCAAGGGCGGCATGGGCGAGAAGACGGTCGAGGCCTGCAAACAGCACGGATGCGTCTATCTGCACGCAATCGGCGGCGCGGCGCAAGTCCTTGCCGATTGCATCCGGCGCGTGCCAAACGTCTATTTCATGGAGGAGTTCGGCGCCCCCGAAGCGATCTGGGAATTTGAAGTCGTCAGCTTCCCCTCCGTTGTGACCATCGACGCGCATGGCAACTCCCTGCACAAAGGAGTCTTGGCGGCCAGCCAGGCGGAGCTTGCGAAGTACGTTTAAACCCATAAAGAGAAAGAATCAAAGCATGAAAGACAATTCGACACTCACACGACGCAGTTTTATCCGTGCCACCGCCGCGGGTTCGGTCGCCTTGGGCTGGCTCAGCGCGGGCCGGGCGCCCAGGGCGTTCGCCGCCGAGGCCGCCAAGCCAGCGCTGCTTGGCGGCACGCCCGTCCACCAGAGTGGGTGGGCGCACTGGCCACAATGGCGCGAGGCATGGGAACCCGAGCTGCTTAAGGTCTGGCGGAGCGGGCGATGGTTTCGCGGCTCCGCCGAACACGTGGCGGAGTTCGAGCGGGGCTACGCCAAACTGCTGGGCGCCAAACGCTGCCTGGCGACCGCCAGCGGCACCACCGCCCTGATCGTCAGCCTCCACGTCATGGACGTGGACGCCGGTGACGAGGTGATCGTCTCCCCTTACACCTTCAGCGCCAGCTACAATGCCATCCTCACGAGCAAGGCCCTACCGGTATTTGCCGACACCGACCCGGCCACGCTCACCGTTGACCCCGCCTCGATCGAGAGCCAGATCACCGACCGGACCCGGGCCATCATGCCGGTGCATATCTTTGGCATGCCGTGCGACATGGACCCGATCAACGCCATTGCCCGGAAGCACAAGCTGGCCGTCGTCGAGGACGCCTGCCAGGCGTGGCTGGCGGAATACAAGGGCCGCAAGTGCGGCACGCTCGGCGACCTGGGGTGCTTCAGCTTCCAGGAATCCAAGCACATTCCTTCGGGCGAAGGCGGTGCCATCACCGGAATGAGCGACGAACTGATAGACAAGTGCGATTCCTTCCACAACTGCGGCCGCGCTGTCGGGACCAACAAGGGGAGCGGATGCTTCACCCGCGGCAACAACTACCGGATGACCCAGGCGCAGGCGGTCCTTCTCATGCAGCAATTCGACAAGCTGGTGCAGGAAACCGAAATCCGCCGGGCGAACGCCGACTATCTGAGTGCCAACCTCGGGAAGATCCCGGGCATCACGCCTGTGCGTCTGCCGGAGAATAGCCGGCCAGTCTGGCATCTTTACTCGTTCCGCTACGACGCAACGCAGTTCAACGGCCTGTCGCGTGAGAAGTTCTCGAAGGCGATGGCAGCCGAAGGGGTGCCTTGCGGGGGTGTGTACCACGAGCAGTATTACGACGGCCTCCTCGACGAGGCAATCGCGTCACGCGGTTTCAAGCGGCTCTGGAGCGCCAAGCGGCTTAAGGCCTACCGCGACAGCTTCCAACAGTTGAAAGGCAACAAGCAGGTCTGCGAAACGACCGTATCTATCACCCAGAACATGCTCCTGGCCGACCGCAGCGGCATGGACGACATCCTCGAAGCGATCCGCAAGGTTCAGGCCCACAGCGCCGCGCTGGCAAAGGCGTAGCGACGACGGTCGGCTGGAAGTTGATATGAGACTTGCTGGGCTTGTCTTCCGCGGCTATGGCGCTGGCCTGGCTCTGTGCGTGGCGACACTCGCGCTGATGCCAGCCATCGCGGCAGAGGACTCAACCCCGGCGGTTGGCATCGCCGTGCGCGATATCACCCCGGAGCTGCCCATCCGCCTGGCCGGTTACGCGGGGCGGAAGCGGCCAGCCGACAAGCTGGACCATCCACTGGTGCTCCAGGCCCTGGCGCTGAAGAACGTGTCAGGAGAGCGGTTTGTGTTCGTCGCACTCGATAACTGCGAGGTGAGCCACGCCTTCATGCAGCCCGTCCTCCAACAAATTGCCGACCAGTTCCAAGTAGGCCGCGGCGAGGTCGCGGTCGTCTCCAGCCACACCCATTCGGCGCCGGTGCTGGAACAGACACTGACGGACATGGCCCAGCCATCGCCGCCGGAGCGCGAGGCCATCGCGCAATACAGCCGGTTGCTGAGGGCCAAGCTGGTGGAAGTGGTGGGGGCCGCGCTGGCGGACTGCCAGCCGGCTACGATCGAGCAAGGCCTCGGACGCGCCACCTTTGCCATGAACCGCCGCGTTTATCAGGGCGACAAGATCGTGTTCGGCGACAACCCCGACGGCCCGGTGGACTGGGATGTGCCGGTGCTGCGGGTCAAGGGCACCAATGGAGCGGTCCGAGCAATCCTCTTCGGCTACGCCTGCCATGGAACGTCCGTGCGCGGCGGCGACGATTGGTATGTCGTCTCAGGCGAATACATGGCCTACGCCGGCCAGCTCCTGGAGGCGCACCAGCCCGGTGCGGCAGCGATGTTCCTCACGGGTATGGGCGCGGACTCCGACCCTGCGCCGCGGGGCCGGTTGCTCGATGCCAAACGTCATGGCCTCGAGCTGGCCGGTGCCGCCATTAGTGTGCTGGACCGGCCCATGCGACCGGTTCGCGGCGCGTTCAGGCTGGCCTACGAAGACGTCGAGCTGCCGCTGGCGGCCCCTCCCGGCCGCGACCAGTTGGAGCAGGACGCGCGGAGCCAAGACGTCCATCTGAAGCAGCGGGCTGAGGCGTACCTCAAGCTACTAAACGCCAGCCAGCCGCTCCCACTGTCGGTCAAAATGCCGGTCGCCGCTTTGCGCCTCGGCGAGGATCTGACCTTTATACTCATGGCGGGTGAAGTGGTGGTGGATTACTCGCGCCGCATCAAGCGGATGCTGGCCAGTGACCATCCGTGGCCAATCGGCTATGCCTACGAAGTGCCCTGCTATATCCCATCCTCCCGCCTGATCAAAGAGGGTGGTTATGAGACCGAGTCTTCGCTGATCTACTATGGTTTCTACGGCCCGTTTACCGGGGGAATGGAAACGCTGTTGCTGAACCGGTTGGAAGCGCTCGTGAGCCTCGCGCGTACCGGTCCCTGACACGGGATTGGGCTGTTTTCATGAATGGCCCCGGGCGCGACCCACGGTGACCCGTTCATATACGAGCGGCATCCCGTCGTTTCCGTCCGAGCTGCTTCGGGATGAGCGCAGCATTTGCCCGGCGGCCAATATGAAACATCAACTGATTAGTTACATCGCTCCGGGCGCTCCCGCCATGCGCCGGCCCGCCGACGGCAATGAATCATTCCTGCGACCGGAAATCGGGTTCACCCCCGCCTGGTACCGACAGCACCTCCCGATTGATTTTGGCGAACCGTTCCACCGGAACCCGGCTTACCGACGCCAGTGCGTCGTGCAAATGCGAGCCGAGCTGCGGCGGCGTTTCCCCGGAACCAGCATCGGCGGCATTGACCAACCGGACGCTCCGCTGGATTTGCTGACGGGCACATTTGGGGCCGGCCTGGTGTCCGCCATTTATGGTGTGCCGCTGGTCTATGCCGCGGACAATTGGCCCAATTGCGCCCACCAGTATCTGAGCGATGAGCATGTGGCCACCCTCCGACCGCCCGATCTGGACCACAACGAAGCTTTTCAGAACTTGCTCGGCCAAGTTGATTGGATCGCGGCGCAGGAGGGCCAGGTCCACGGCTTCATCAATTGGCAGGGGCTGCTCAACAACGCCCAGCGCCTGCGGGGTGAGACCCTGTTTGCCGACCTGCTCGAACGTCCGGAATTGTGCCACCGCCTCTTCGAGTGCCTCTGTGTAACGATGATTGAAGGGATTCGGAAACTCCACGAACGCCAGCGTCACAGTGGCGTTGATCTCCAGTTCGTCACGGTCAGCAACTGCCTGGTCAACCTGATTTCCCCCAAAACCTACCGGGAACTCCTGTTCCCGTTCGATCAACGGCTCGCCCAAGTCTATGGGATGATTGGAATCCATAACTGCGCCTGGAATGCCACCCACTATATGAAGGCCTATGTGGAAATCCCGGGGGTCGCTTACCTCGACATGGGCATCGGCTCGGATTTACTCCAAGCTAGAAGTCTATTCCCTAAAACCCGCCGGGCAGTTATGTACACTCCCATGGACCTGGCCAACAAATCATCTCTCGGCCTCGAAGCCGATCTGCAGCGCATTGGGCGGGAATGCGGTCCCGCGGATGTGGTGTGCGCCGACATCGAGGCGGGCACGCCGGACACTCGAGTCCTCGAATTGGTCGCACTTTGCCGCCTCATCTCGACGCGGAGCAGGTCGGCGGCGGGCTGATGGGCGTGGAAACCGTCGGGGCCCTGGTCCAATGGGACGGCAGGGTTGTGTGTTGACTGAAGTTGCCGATGCAGTTGATTTCTTAAGAAATTGCCGTATGTGTTTGCGATGCGACAAATACAACCCCGCCGCGCCGAGTTTGAGAAAATTGTTGCGAACGACCAGCAGTCGTTCCACTGGCACCATCTTGTCTGCAAGCAGTTTACAGCCCCTTATCATTATCATCCGGAATACGAGCTCATTCATATCTGCCGGGGACGTGGCTCGCGATTGGTCAGTGACTCGATCAAGCATTTCGGCCCGGGCGACCTCGTGTTCATCGCTCCCAACGTGCCCCATATATGGCAGGTATCGCCCGAATGTCCGGAAGCGGAGACATTATACATTCAGTTTCTTCCCGAGTTCCTTGGGGCTGAATTTTTCAAAACCCCCGAGATGCAGGCGGTTTGGGAATTGATGATCACCGCCCGCAACGGCGCGACTTTCAGTGTTGGGGTCCGTGAGGAGATCGCCGCGCGGTTGAAAAAGTTTCCCACCCTCAACCCATCAGAGCGCCTGCTGGAACTTATTGCGATTCTGCTTCGGTTGAGCCAGTCCCCCGGCATCCGCTCCTTGGGAAAGGACATCAACCGGGCCCGCTTAAACCAACGCGAAGAGGAGCGAATCAGCCGGGCTTTCAAGTATCTCAAAGAAAACCTGACCGGCTTGATATCGCAGGCAGAAATTGCGCGGAGCGTGCGGTTGAGTTCGTCCGCCTTCAGTCGGCTGTTCAAGAAGACCACGGGCAAATGTTTCATGCAAGTCGTCAACGATTTGCGCATCGCCCAAGTTTGCCGCCTTCTGGCGGAAACCGACCGCACCGTTGCCGAAATCGCCTACGGTTGCGGCTTCGAAACGCTCTCACATTTTAACTGCCAGTTCCGCCGCATCATGAAAACCGTGCCGAGCAATTACCGCCACAAGCTGGCCACCATCGCACTCGGAAAGCTTCGGGCATGAAGACGCTCTGCGGCTTGGCATCCCTTTGTATTCTGTGCGGCTCGGCTCGGGCCACCAGCCCAACCGTGGATTCGCCCCCGGCTTTCCTGCAATCAGGCATTGTTGCCGACAATGATGCGGTTTTCGATGATCAGTTCGCAAAGATTTCGTGACCGCACGGAACGGATGCTCAAAGCGTTTCGTGACCACTAACTTCGCGTGGAGGCGTTCGAGATCGGCAATGAACTGGACTGGGGCGCTTTCAACGGGGATCTGGTCAGTCGCGACGGAATTGGCCTCGCCCTGGCCCTCATGCAGCAGACCATCAACGAGTTTCAATCAGCGTCCTTTCGCTGAAGAATCAAGCGGGGAATCCAAGAAACCGCCAATTCCATCAAAAAACAGTCATGAATCGTCAAAACACAGGGAGATTAGAAAAACCACAACTGCTATTTTGTTCTCATAATAACGGCGAAGATCAAATTCTCATGAACAGAGATTCAAGAAATCCTCCGACCGCCTTCACGCTGATCGAGTTGTTGGTGGTCATCGCCATCATCGCTATTCTGGCCGCGATGTTGTTGCCTGCCCTTTCAAAGGCGAAGGAAAAAGCGAAGTCAATTTCGTGCTTGAGCAACATGAAGCAGATTGTGCTCGCCAATAAGATGTATGTGGATGACAACCAGGGCGGGATAGTGCCGCTGGCGCTGGCTTCGAGTGCTCCGGGCTATGCCACTTGGGTTTACGCGCCTGCCAGCTTCATTGTTCAAAGCCCAGGCCTTCTGTGGTGGCAAGACCACCTGCGGTTGGGTGGTTACGCCAGGAACGGCAACGTTTTTGACTGTCCCTCAATGAAATTTCTGGCCAGCAAGAATGTCGGTGCGTCGGTAAGTACCAATCACACCTTGGGGATCGGCTTGAATGTGGAATTTGGACTGGTTGTTCAAGCCAGCCAACCTTATGTGCGCTGGGAAAGGCAAGTGTCCCGGCCCAGTCAGGCCATCATTTTTGCCGACGCCGGAGCGGTGACTTTGGCCACCAAAGACGATCCGAATGCCGACAACTGGGTGCCGGACCTCCCCTTTGACGCGGCCGCGATGCAATACTCTGGCGGGGGTGTCAGCTACCTCCGCGTCCCCAGCGATAACTTTCCCGGTGATTATCCCAGTGGCGATTCCCGGTCGGTGCCCCGGCACAGCAAGCGCTGCAACTTCGGCTTTTTCGACGGGCACGCCGAAGCGATGAAGAACAGCAAGGCCGGTTACAATTTCTACAAGCTCGGACAGTGGTCGTTCGAGGCCCCCCGACCCCAGCCCGAAGGCGCCTGGTGGGCCCTGAGTCATTGATTTGTCTGACGAAACAAACTCCAGCATGAAAAAGATGATTAAGTTGCGGGTGGCGCAAATTCTGGGGGCAGGGTTTGGTTTGCTGGCTATCACCGGTTGCGGCAAAGCGTCCGCGCCGGGTGGGGAAGTGACGCTGGCGGAGATGAATCGAGCGGTGGGCATGATGTCCATGTCGCCCGCCGGCGCGCCCCGAACGGTTGACGATCTGACGAATTTCCCCGCCTTCCAGGGCCGGCGGTTCTCCACCCCGCCCGCCGGAAAGAAATTCGCCCTCAACGCGTCAACCCGAGAGGTTGTCGTTGTGGCTAAGTGATTTTCGACATCGGTGAAAAACATAAAACAAAAAACCCAACAGTTAAAGATATGCAAAACAAATCAATCGTTATGGCAATGGCGGCCTTGGGCCTCCTCTGCGGCGGTGCTTTCCGTTCGGAAGCGACTCTGGCGGACTATCAGGCAGCCGTCCTGGCCGAGCCGAGCCTCGTCTCCTACTACAAGTTTGACGCTGGTGATGGCGCTGACAGCAAAGGCGCCAGCCCTTTGACGCCGTCGTTTGCGGGTAATGGCTGGCTGCCGGCAACTTATGCCAACGGCCTCGGCGGCGGGCCGGATCAAGCGCTGACCCAAGATGGCAGTGGCAATGGGGTTCCTTATTCGTTTGGATCGCCCGCTGAGTTTACCAGCGGCCAAGGCACGGTGGAATTGTGGCTGAAGCCCGGGTGGACGGGGAGTCTTTCCGGAGCCATTCCGCTGCCCATTATTTTTACCGACGCGTATTCTTTGCTCAGATATTCCGTTGGTATGGCGCAAGATAAGTCCCAGATAATAGTGACTGATGGAAATGTGCAGGCTATTTTTTACAACCTGCCAACAGCGGCGGACAACAGTTGGCATCACCTTGCGGTGGAGTTTAACGCCGGGCAATGCATTGTGATTTGGGATGGACAGAGTCTGGGCACACAGGCGTTTGCCTTGGCAGTGGTTAGCGGTGCTCCTGACCAAGTATTCACCTTGGGAGCCTTTTGGTTTACCGTCCCATTAGCGGCTTACCTGCCATGGATTGGGGAGCAGGATGAAGTTGCAGTTTACACAAACGCCCTGCCGCTGGCCAGCATTCAGGCGCACTACGCGGCCTCTTTGCCACCTCCTTCAAGCATTTTACCGGTGATTCTCACCCAGCCGCCAGCCGCCAACAACTGGTATGTGGGACAACGGCGCAGCCTTTCCATCGAGGTGGATCCCCTGCAGTTGCCGCATTACCAGTGGTATAAGGACAGTGGCCTTCTTTCGAGCGACACCAACAGTGCTTTGTCCGTGTCCAGCGTCGTGTTGGGCAACGCCGGAACCTACACCTGCGTGGTCACCAATTCCGGTGGCTCGGTCACCAGCAGCCCGGCCGTGGTTGTCGTTTGGCCCACTCCGCTCACCAACGCAATGTCGGCCTATCAGACGGCCGTGTTTGCCGAAACCAGCCTCGTTTCTTACTACTCATTCGACGCCACCAGCGCCATCGACGACTTCGGGGGCAACAACGGGGTGCTGTGGTATGATACCAGTTTTGGCGCCGGCGTTGGCGGCGGTTCTGATCTGGCGCTGAATCTTGGGGGCAACGGCATGGACAGGCTTGGGGCTGTCCGGGCCTTTGATTATGTCAGCGGGAATGGCACGGTGGAAATGTGGATACGGGCGGATTGGGATACGATTGACTTTACCAATTATCCTACCATTTTAGCCAATTGGGGTAATCATAACAACGCGAACTGGGCCTTCTGTATGGATCCAACCAAGTCATCAGTCGTCTGTTATGATGCCTGGGCATTCTGGTCGGATATTAACCTGCCTACGAATGCGGGCACCAATTGGCATCATCTGGCCGCAGTGTTCAATGCTAACAATACGTGGACGCTTTTCTGGGATGGAGTGAATGCAGGCACCAACATGCTTCCCGGCCGGGCTCCCTACCATGGTGGCCAAACGATACTTGGAAGCCCTCTTTCGGGTGGCGGTTTTGCAAATGTTCCTCCTTGGAATGGGGCGTTTGATGAAGTGGCGTTCTACTCAGCGGCGCTCGGCGCCAGCCAAATCCAGAACCACGCTCGGATCGTATTGGGTGGGCCTGTCAGCAGTCCCGTGATCAAGGTTGCCAAATCGGGCAATAATCTCGTCCTTTCCTGGACGGAGGCGGGGAACTGGGTTCTGGAGTCCTCTCCGACGTTGCCCGCGACCAGTTGGACACCGGTGCAAACGAACGGAAGTCCTGCAACAATTCTCATCAGCAGCCGCAATGAGTTCTTCCGCTTGAGGACACAATAACTGGAGCACGAATTGATGCCGGACGAACAGAGATTATCCCATGATTGCAGGCTGGGGAGTTGAACAATTCCCCAGCCTCATTGTTTATGTGGTTTTCAACGACTTACTCCGGCAGACAACGTGGTCCGCAGGGGCGCCAAATGGCTGCCCCCGTCCACGGAGGACGTTCTTAACCTCTAACTCTATGAACCATATAGTATCAAAAACCACATTCCTGTCCGGCTCGAAACACCTTCACGCCCTGGGCGCAACGGTTGCAGTGTTCCTATTCGTCGGAACTTTCATGCCCACGCTCCAGGCGGAAGTGCGCCTGCCGCAAGTCTTCGGTAGCCACATGGTGCTCCAGCAGGCCAAGCCGTTGACGATCTGGGGTTGGGCGCAGCCCGGCGAAAGAGTCACCGTACAATTCCTCACCGAGACCAAGCAAGCCCAGGCCAACGACCGCGGCGAGTGGAAAGTGATTCTTGCTCCGGTGCAGGCGGGTGGTCCGCACACGCTCACGGTGAGTGGTTCCAGTAGCGTGAAGTTTGACGACGTGATGGTCGGTGAGGTGTGGTTGTGCTCCGGTCAGTCCAACATGCAAATGGGCATCGGGGTTTGTCAGGACGGGGAGAAAGAAATCGCCGCGGCCAATTACCCCGGCATCCGCCTGCTGAAGGTCACCAGGAAATGGACGCCGGAGCCGCAGGCGGACATCGGTGGCGACTGGAAAGTGTGTTCGCCCAAATCTGTGGCGGATGCGGACTGGGGTGGTTTCTCGGCGGCGGCGTATTACTTCGGACGCGAACTGCACCAGCAATTGGGCGTGGCGGTGGGGCTGATTGATTCCACCTGGGGCGGGACGGTGATTCAGAGTTGGACGCCGCCCGAAGGATTCGCGGCGGTGCCGGCGTTGAAATCGGAATATGAGCGGGTGCAACTCGGCGATCCGCGTACCGATCTCCATCAGCAACGTCTGGAGCAGGCGCTCAAGGAAATCGAGCAGTGGAACGTCGCCGCGCGGAAGGCGCTGGTGGACCGCACGCTCGTTCCGCCCATGCCGGCTTACCCGGCGGAACTGCTCGCGCCGCACGATTTGCAGCACGCCACCGCTCTCTACAACGGTATGATTCATCCGCTTCACCCGTTCGCGATTCGCGGCGCGATCTGGTATCAGGGCGAGTCCAACTTCTATGGTGGCGAAGGTTCGATTTACACCGAGCGCATGAAGGCGCTGATCGCCGGCTGGCGGCAACTGTTCGGCGCGGGAGATTTCCCGTTCTACTTCGTGCAGATTGCGCCCTACAACTACGTCGGCTTCGATCTTGAAAAAGGAGGCCCGTTCTTGGAGGCGCAGACCGCTGCCCAGGCCATCCCCAACACCGGCATGGCGGTCATCAACGACATCGGAAATCTCAAAGACATTCATCCAACCAACAAGCAGGTCGTCGGCAAGCGGCTCGCGCTTTGGGCGCTGGCCAAGGATTACGGGCGGACGAACTGGGTGTATTCCGGCCCCACCTTCAAAGCGATGAGCATCGAAGGCGACAAAATCCGCCTCACGTTCGATCACGTCGGCGGCGGATTGAAGAGCCGCGACGGCCAGCCGCTGACCTGGTTTGAGGTGGTCCACGCGGAGGAAGGTGGCTTCGTCAAAGCCAGCGCGCGGATTGAGGGCGCGACGGTCGTGGTCTCCGCGCCGGAAGTGCCGCACCCTGTGGCGGTGCGCTACGCCTGGAGTATGTTGGCCGAACCCAATCTGATGAACGCCGAGGGCCTGCCTGCCGGGGCTTTCCGCGCCGGTGATGCAAAGCGGCGCGATCTCCTCGACGCGAAGGCTCCCGAAGCCAAGGATTACAAGTTGGTCTATGACCTTGATCTCGCGAAGATCGGCGAGTCCATTACCTACGACGTGGACAACCGCAGCAAGATCACGCGCCCCTTCGACCGGATCGCTTACTTCATGGAACTGCAATCCAGCAACCGCACGGACTATGTCTTTGTTTCCATGGACGCCTTCACGCATGACTTGGGTAAGATCGGCGTGCCCACCGTCGCCTCCGGCGCGTTCTTTCAGCAGAAAGTGACCAACCTGAACATCCTCTCCAACGTCAAGGACATCGTCACCGGCAGCGGCCTCGCTGGCGGCAACCTTGAATTCTGGCCCAACAACTGCACTCCGGACAACGCCGCGAAAGTGCCGGACGCCTCGGCCCAAGTGTATGACTTTGGCGATGCGCCGATTGATCCGGTGAACGGCCACGGCTCGATGCAGGTTCACAACCACGCCGCCAAGCAGACGATCTTTGCCCTGAACAACTGGCGCGCGGGCGGTCAGGCAGACCTCGGCATCGGCAACCAGCCGGCGAAGAATCCCGACTGGACGTTCGCCGCCAATGCCGCTTCCTACCAAGCCAAGCGATTGCGCGTGCTGGTGCGGTGCCAGTAGGCGTTCGGGTTGTGGGGAAACTTGAAACAAAATGAATCGTTTGTTTCCATCGTTAAAAAGCAGCGGGATTCGTCAAATCACAGATAGACCGACAGTGTCGGCAATGGTATTGCAATCCAAACGAAAGTCCAAATCCGCAGATAAAACTGTGGCGATGACGCGAATCAAATCAGCCCATGAAACCATTTTCCACCCTGATTCTGACTGCTTGCTTAGTTATCTTTACCGCCGGCACGCATGCAGCGGAGCCGAAACCCAACCCCAACTACCACCCTGGCACTACCGATAATACTGCTTTGGCAAACGCCGAGCGACGACCCGCCGCCAATCCCTACCCGATGCCTTTGGGAGTTGATGATGCGGGGGCGCAAAAGGCGATTTTCCAAGACCCGCGGATGGCCGAGGCTTTTGAGACCATCGGCTTTGACTTCCTCATGTTCCATCTCCACGCCGAAAACACGGTGGAGTTGAACGGTCTGAGCGACTGGGCCAAGCGGACCAGTCACGACTTCATTCTGAACCAGGAGAATACCTCGCGCCCGCCGGGCGACCCAACCTTCTATCGTCAGCCCGGTTTCTTTTATCAGCCGGCCAAGGAGTTTCTCGCCCGTGCAATCGCAAGCCAGCACTTCTTGGGCGTCTGTTACGACGAGGCGGAACATTGGGTCAACCAAGGCGTTTGGATTACCGGCCATAACAAGCCTTTTGCCCCGCACTTTCACGACGCGGAGAGTGAGACTGTCGCTCAAGCCTACGCGGGCAACCTTTACAACTTGCAGACGCTGATGCAGTCGAACTATCCGGGTTTCGCCACACCAGCCAACGGCCGAACCGGTCCGATTGTCTGCACCGAACACGTTTTCCCGGCCATGTTCCACGTCTTTGCCCGGGCGGGAATCAGTCCGATGCCCAAGCTACTCAAGGAAACCGTAACGCCCGTGGCGGCCGGGCTGGCCTTGGGTTGCGTGCGGCAATACGGCACGAAGTATTGGCCGTGCCTGGATCTATGGGGGCCCACGTTGCCCGCGTTGAGTTATCCCAATCATTCCCCGGCGGAGCTTTCCTCGGCCCTGTTGTTCGCTTACTGGACGGGGGCCGAGCGGGCTTACATTGAGAACTTCAACTATCAGGGCAGCCTCTACAGCGTTACCAATAACCATGTGCAGCTATCGGCTTGGGGGGAGGCGGTGCGCGTGTTTAAGCACGATTACCTGCCGTTCAATCCCCGTGCGATTCGTGCCGAGGACTTCGCCCCGGAAATCGTCATCCTTCGCTTCCCGGACACCGACTGGGGGCAAATCAGCACTAGCTACACCCGCACCAACCTCTACGGCGCTTCCAACCTCATCCGCGATTGGCAGACCAGCTATTGGATTCGCATTTGGCACGTTATCAGTCATGGGACGATTCCCACCAATGGGTTGAACTGGAATGCGGGCTTCACGATTCCCTACCGGTTCTTCTTCCCGGCCAATAACGTGGCCGTCTATGACCATCTGGCGGCCGATCCCAAGCTCTTTGCCACGGCCAAGCTGGTGTTCCTGACTGGCAAGGAAATATCCCCCATCTGCCAGAACACGTTGAGCGGCTTGGTGAACCGGGGACTCACTGTGGTGACCCCGTCGTATCTGGCGCCCCTGGGGATGAAGTTGGGCGGAGAGGTGGTAAAGGTTTATCCAACCGGCTTGGGGCGATGGATCGTCACCGATCAGGTGGACAACAATGCCGTTGCTACCCTCCTGCGGCCCTTTCTGGGTAGTCCCGACCAGATGCGATTCGTTTTCGGGCGGACCGAGGTGATCTTTCGGCAGGATGTGAAGGGCAACCTCACCGTTGAGCAAAGCCCTCTGCCATGAGCCAGGCGATTTGATGTCCGGCATTACCGCTGGGTCGAACCACGTTGAGTTACAGCATAATAATACATGATATTCCGACAGACACCTTAAGAGCATCCTATGAAGAAACATTCAGTTTGCGAAGCATTGTCACTGATCGCCGTCATGCTGGGCGCGACGATAGTCAGCCTGGCGCCTTCCGTGGTCACTGCGGCTGCTACGTTCAAACCCGTGGCGCCACGCTGCGAATATCGCATTAATCCCCAGGGTGTTGACGAGTCGCAGCCGCGTTTGACGTGGCGCGTCGAGTCACCGGCCCGCGGACAAAAACAGACCGCGTATCAAATTCTCGTCGCAAGCAGTGCGTCGGCGCTCCGGCAGAATGTCGGCGATTTGTGGGATTCAGGCAAAGTCACCAGCAGTGAAACCGTGAACGTCCTTTACGCCGGTCGGCCGCTCGCGTCGCGGCAGCAATGTTATTGGAAAATTCACGCCTGGGACAAAGACGGTCGCGCCAGTTGGAGCGAGCCGGCTTCGTGGACGATGGGTTTGCTCAAAACCGATGATTGGTCGGCGGATTACATTTCCTTCCGCGACGCCTCGCTGGTTTGGAAGGACACGACCAATCTTTTCCTCCCGCCCGCCCGGCAATACCGCAAGGAGTTCGCCGCGATCAGGACCGTGAAGCGCGCGACGATTTACGCCACAGCGCTCGGCATCTACGAACTTTATTTGAACGGCCACCGCGTCGGCGACGCCCGGTTCGCGCCCGGTTGGACGGATTATCACCAGCGCGCCTACTACAACACTTACGACGTGACGGCCCTCCTGAAGCAAGGACGCAACGCCGTCGGCGCGTGGCTGGCGGACGGCTGGTATTCCGGCTACATCGGCTGCGGCTTGCTCTGGGGTGTGGGGACCCAAGCCATAGGGCGCTACAGCTACGGCAAGACACCGGCGCTGATGGCGCAACTGGAAATTGAATACTGCGACGGCACGCACGAAACCATCGTCACCGACAAGTCGTGGCAGGTTACCGGCGAGGGCCCGATCCGGGAAGGCGATTTCCTGATGGGCGAATTTTACGATGCGCGGCTGGAAACGCCGGGCTGGACGCAGCCGGGTTATGACGCGAGCCAGTGGGAGCAGGCAATTCTCGCCGGGGAAAATGGCAGCGTGCCTGCGACCTTTTACGACTATGTTGATCCGGATAAACCGGGCGCTGAACCAGCCATCAAGGCGTGGCCGGTTGATCTCGGTTTCAAGCGGCCTGCCAAGTTGGAGGCGTTTCCCGGTTTGCCAGTGCGCCCGATTGAGGAAATCAAGCCCGCCGCCATCACGTCGCCGACGAATGGCGTTTACATTTTCAACCTCGGCCAGAACTTCGCGGGCGTGGTGCGCCTGAAAGTCAAAGGCGCGGCTGGCACAACCATTCACCTGCGCTACGGCGAGATGCTGCATTCGGATGGGCGGTTGATGACAGAAAACCTCCGGACCGCCCGCGCGACCGATGTTTATGTGCTGCGTGGCGATCCAAACGGCGAGACCTTCACGCCGCGTTTTACCTACCACGGCTTTCAGTTCGTGGAAGTTTCCGGTTTCCCCGGCAAGCCGGCGATGGACGCCATCACCGGCATCGTATTGCACAGCGACACGCCGTTGACCAGCGGGTTTGAGTGTTCCGATCCCGTGCCGAACCGACTGTTTAAGAACGTAGTGTGGACGCAACGCGCAAATTTCGTGGATGTCGCGACCGACTGTCCGCAGCGCGACGAACGCATGGGCTGGGCGGGCGACGCGCAGGTTTACGTTCGCTGCGCCACTTACAACGCGGATATAGCCGCCTTCTACACAAAGTGGTTGCGTGAAATGATGGAATCGCAACGGCCCAACGGCGCGTTTCCCAATTATGCGCCGTTTCCGTTCCGGCACGACTGGGGTTTTGCGGTGGCGTGGGGCGATGCGGGCGTGATTTGTCCGTGGACCATCTGGCAGGCCTACGGCGACACGCGCATCATCGAGCGCTGCTGGCCGTTCATGGTGAAGTTCCTCGACTGGCGCAAGGCCGCGAGCCCGGACTTCCTCGGCATCAATCACGGCAGTGACGTTGGCGATTGGCTCAACATGAATGATCCTACACCCATCGAATACATTGACACCGTCTATTTTGGCTACACGGCGAAGCTGATGGCGGACATGGCGCAAGCCGTCGGCAAAAACCAAGCGGCGGCGGAATATCGCGCGTTGTTCAACCGCATCAAAGCCGCGTTCGCGCGGAAATACGTGAAGCCAGACGGTGCGCTGACGGTGGATTCGCAAACGGCCTACGCATTGGCGTTGTTCATGGATTTGATGCCGGCGGAGCTCCGCGCGAACGCCGGAGAAATCCTCGCAGCCAAGTTGCGCGGAGGCGAAACCGCCGACAATTCCGGCATGACGACAGGCTTTCTCGGCACGCGGCCATTGTTGCCAGTGTTGACCAGCGTGGGCGAAAACGATCTGGCCGTGAAACATTTCCAGAGTCAAAAGTTTCCGTCGTGGGGCTACGAAGTGGCGCAGGGGGCGACGACGATCTGGGAGCATTGGGACAGCTACACGAAAGCCAACGGCTTCGGCGGCATGGACGGCAAGCAAAACTCCTCGATGAACTCCTTCGCGCACTATTCCTTTGGGGCGGTTTGCGAATGGATGATTGGCGACCTGGCGGGCATCCAGTCCGACGGCGCAGGCTACGGCAGAATCATCATCAAACCGCATCCGCCCACCCCCGGCGGCACTCATTCCCCCACCCACATCAATTGGGTCAAGGCGCACTACGATTCCATTCGCGGCCGAATTGTGAGCGACTGGCGCTGCGCGAACAACTCTTTTCATCTGGATGTGGAGATTCCCGCGAACACAACCGCAACAGTTTATCTGCCCGCGAACCAAGCGGACGAAATCACAGAAGGCGGCAAACCGCTGGCGAAAGTCAGCGGCGTGCGGTTTCTGCGCCGGGAAGGCGACCGCGCCGTGCTGGCAGTGGAGTCGGGAAGATTCCACTTCGTTTCCAGCCAGTGAACGAATCGTTTCAATTCTAACAATGAAATCAGAAGTGGAAAACTGCCTGCTCGAAATGCTGGCATTTGTTCTGGTCAAACCCAGGCGCCACCGATTGGCGTGCGCTCTCATCTTGTTTCTGGCGGTCGGTCAGGCTGTGGGACAGGGAGAAACTAAACCGGCCGAGCGCCGAACACCGGAACAGATTCCCTTCTGCGCCGACTTGGCAAAAGGGCCGGGCAGATTCGTTTTTGAGGACAATATTTTTGCGGACGGGGTAACGGGTAAGGCAAAGGGAAGTTGGCAGCGAGGCGGCGGCAAGGAAGGCGGGGCGTTGCGGGTGCGCCTCAAGTCCGCATCGGGCGCGGTGCTCAGGGCGACTTCCGGCGGTTGGTCCGTGCCGGTTTCGCTTGCCATACCGGCGTTGGTGCGGGTGAATGTGCGGTTCAAAGTGCGGGTCAGCGGGCACTTCGCGCCCGCGCACTTTGTGGACGCGCTGCTGACGGTGGACGGAACGTTGGTGGGCTACAACGCTCACGAATCGCTGGTGAGAATCCGCCCAATCGAGATGGGCGATAAAGCGCCGCTGGAAACGGGTTGGCAAGAGGCGGCGCAGGATGTTTTCCTGTCCGCCGGGTCGCATACCGTGCGACTGGGGCTGCGCGCGGACGCGGGGTTGGCGGCGAAGGCGTGGGCCGATATGTTGATTGATCGGGTCGAGATTCAGCCGGTCGGCACGGTGTCATTCACGGGCGACGGTGGGTTTGTGATTCACGCTGGCAGGCGTGATTTTGCGAGCGGTTCGTTTTTCAGCCGGCCCGGCGGAGGTTGGTATCGGGTGGGGCAGGCAACGACTGCGCCGGGCGAAGTCGCCGAATGGAAAATCCAGCCGTTGCGCCAATCGGCGAACGAATGGGAAGGCATGGCGGAGACGAAGCAATTTCGTTTGCGCCGGACGATCCGCGTCAGCGGTCACCGCGTTCAAGTCGAGGACACGTTGAGCAATCTGTCGGATCAGGATTTGGGCGGGATGATTCGAAATGAGCTGGCGGTGCCCGCCGATTTGGCCACGACGTCGGCGGTTCATCTGGGCGGCGACAATCGGCCAAATCCGACGAATTATTATGCCAAGATTCTCAGGGACGGCGAGCGAACGCTGGGTGTTGACTGCTGGCGTCCGTCCAACCCGACGGTTTTTGTGCCGTCGCCGGCGGCCGGCGTGGGGTTGACGATCGAGGACGACGTGATGCGGGTGCATGGCTTGACGTATTGGCGGCGGACTGCGCCGACCAATCTGACCGTGGGATTCCGCGACGAAACTTTCGCCCTGCCGCCCGGCGGACAATATACGACGCGCTGGGCGGCCTACATTATCCCCGGCGCGGACAAGACCTATTACGATTTCATCAACCAGGTGCGGGCGGATTGGAAACTGAATGACCTTTGCATTCCCGGACCGACGGCTGGTCAGTCCTTCATTTCTGCCATGCACAAGATGTCCGATGAAGAGGTTCAAGCCCGGCTGCTCAAGAGCGGGGCTTGGGCCGTGACGACATCGCTCATGGGTTGGCTCGATCCGAAGGCCAAGACCGATCCAGTCGGGAAGCGGCAGCTCGGTTTTGGTCCGGGTGTCCTTGATCCGTATTTTGGGCGACTGCGCGACACTTGGGCGCAGGACGCCGAGCGGATTCACCGCGTTGCACCCGGCGTCAAGGTGACCCATTACTTCCACACGTTCCTGTATGATCCGCAGGGCGATCCCGAATCGTTCAAGGATTCATGGGTCACCCGCCGCGACGGCATACGCGCCATCACCGATTGGGGGAATCTGAACTTTACGCCCTCGGGTCAGGTCTTTCCAACCCCGACGAATGCGGTGGGGCGCGGGATGCTCCAGGTGCTGGACACGATGATCGGGCCGATGAATGGGGACGGGATTTATTTCGATGAAGTGAACTATCCCAGCGGGATGGGTTGGATGGATTTTTTCCCCTGCACCTACAACGTCTGGGACGGACACTCAGCCGTGCTGAATCCGAACACCTTCGCCGTCATCCAGAAATCCGGATATCTGGAATTGCTGGCCGCCGAGTTCAAGAAGCTGCTGTTTGAACGGATGGCGAGTCATGATTGGATTATTCTGGGAAACGGCGAACCGGATACCGGGTGGGAGAACCGCCTCAAATTCCCGCGCCACACCGAATGTCGCACCGATGCCTATCCGCGCGCCTACGAAAGCCACCTCTATTCGCCGATCGCGTTGGTGGAAGATACGTCATTCAAACACACGCGCGAGATGCTGAAATACGGGGTCATCTGTGGTTTCGTTTGGCCGGAGGTTCCTGACCTTGCCCCGCAGCAAAACGTTTTCAAATCGTTCCCCCTCACGGTTCAGGAAATTCATGCGGGCTGGCTGCAGGGCCATGAGCGGATCATCACGATCATTCCCGGCGTCTATTCGTGGCACGAGACGGCGCGGGTGAAGATTTACGAATTCGGCGCGGACGGGTTGCTGACCGCCACGCGCGAAGCTGCCAGCGCCAGCGGCACATTTGATATCAGGATGCCGCAGGGCGGGATGGCGATTGTGGAGCGGATCGCTTACAAATGAAAACAACAGGATCGCCATGTTAAACAGTCTGTCTGTCAATTCACTGGTTCTATTCACTATTCTCGCAGCGGCAGCATTTCTAAATGCCGGCTGCATGGGTGTTGCGCCGGACGTTGATTCCGGCCGGCCACCATCTTCATGGTCTGTGATCGAGCCCGGGAAAATGATCTACGACAGCCGCGGCAACCGGATGCAGTGCCATTCCGCCGGCGTGATAAAAGTTGGCGACACCTACTATTTGCATGGTGAAGACCTCAGCCGCTATTGCATGAACGCACCCTACACGTTCAGCAACATAAGCTGCTGGTCCACCAAGGATTTTTCCAACTGGACCTTTGAAAGCAATGTCATCACCCACGCCCAGATGGTTTCCTGGGGGAAGGATGGCTGGGTCATTGCCCGACCCCACGTGATCTACAATTCAAAGAATCACGAGTATGTCATGATCGCCAAGTTTCTGAAGGACGATGCCAGCGACTGCCGGCTGGCTTGCTTTGCCAGCGCCACCCCGACCGGACATTTTGAGTTCAAACACTTTATGCCCTGCCCCGATCCGGCGGATGCAGGCAAATATGTCGGTGGAGATGGCACGCTATTCAAGGATGCGGACGGCAAAGTTTACTTCGCCGGAATATCGATTTTCAACGATTTCCACGTGTGGATCTATCAACTGGATGCTGATTACTACAATCTGGTGGCAGGAACAAAAGTTGACACCGGCCTGGAAATTGAGGGGATAGATTTCCTGAAGCGGAACGGGACATACTATTTGATCGCGTCCAGTCTCAGTGGATATGCTAACAACGAGAATGTTTATTACACGGCGACAAACATCACCGGACCGTGGCTGAATAAAACCTACATTTGTAATCCGGCTACCGGCACTAAGACATACGAATCACAACATTCCAAGACCGTGACGGTGGTGGGCAGTGAAGGGACGACCTATATTTTCTGTTCCGATGCCTGGGCCAACGCGACCAACGATGCCGCCTTCCGCGTTGACTCCCGATTGTTGTTCCTGCCGGTGGAATTTAATGGAACGGCCATCACCGTAAACTGGCGCAACCAATGGAAACTGGACGCGGCAAAAGGCATCTGGACCGCCGGCAACGATAGCGTATGGGGAAAATACCTGCATAGCTATTGTGCAGATAAATATGGGATATCGACTGCTTATGAGCTGGGGCAACAATTTGTGCCGACTGTGGCGGGACAGATCAAAGCGATTTCCGTTTATGGGGTCAGCGGTGAAAACGGCAATCACACGGCCCGGATATGGAGAAACTTCGACAACACCTGCGTCGCCGGGCCGTATGTTCTGAATTTCACGGGAAAAGATGAATGGTATGATTATCCATTGCCAACCCCGGTGCGTGTCGGTGCAAACACGGAATATACGATTTCAGTGACAACTGGCGCTGATGCCAACAAGCTTTTCGCATTTCAAGGCGTATTGGCCACATTTGCCTCCACCAATGGCTACGATCCCAATACCGGTAATCCGGGTTATTGGAGGTTTTCCAACCAACGTTCCAAACACCTGACATTCCCCCAAAGGAGCGGAGTGGTTACGACCGAGATCGGGTCAAAACCCACAACGCACGCCGGCAACATCTATTATCGCGACATCGAATTTGCTCCCGATTGACCTGATGCAGATTCCGCAACAAGCGGGAATTGCGGTATTATCGTAGGCGTCTGAAGCCTCGACGGTCAAAAAACAATCAGGATTCGTCAATTCACACACAGACAGCCAATGTCCGCTTTGATATTGTTTCCTATATGAAGCTCCCAATCCGCAGATAAAACGCTGGCGACGACGCAAATCAAACCAACCCTATCAACGCTGGAAAACGAAACATGAAACAATTCCTGTTCGCCCCTCTCAACAAGCTGTTCTTCCTGCTCGCGCTGGCGGCTTCCTTTGCCGATGCGGCCCGTGCCGTAAGCGCAGTGGATTACGCCGAGTCACGGCAGGTGGATGCGTGGTTGCGGCATCCGGTTTACGGCGATCCCTCGTTCGATTCCTTCGAGCGCGCGCCTGGCAATCCCGTCCACACCGGCACGCCGCCGTTGGAATGGCCGGTCAACGGCTTCTTCTTTCCCGACCCCGCCAGCGGCAACTGGTATCTCTACATCGGCGCTTACGCCAGGGGCTATTCCGGGCCGCCGCCGAGCTGCTGCGTGTTGTACCGCTCCAAGGATCGCGGTCAGACGTGGGAAAACCTGGGAACGGTATTGAAGGGCGACGCGGACTTGTTCGACAAGAACGGCCACACGCCGGACGTGAGCGTCGTGTTCGCGGACGGTCGTTACCACATGATTTACGACTGGGGCGAACAGGACTTCAACCGTGAAGGCGGCATCGCGTATGCCTGGGCGGAAAAGCCAGAAGGCCCGTGGCAGCGCGCGCCGCAGCCGGTCACGCGCAACACCACACTGCCGCCGCTCCTTGGCAAGTACAGCCGCACCTACGCGGCCACGCTGGTCCGGCGCGAACACGACTGGATGATTCTGGCGATGATGGACGCCCCGCCATGCAGTTGGGCGCTGTTCGCAATGACCGCGGCCACACCGGAAGGTCCGTATTCCGAGCGGAAGCTGCTCCTCAACGTCGAGTCGGACTATTTCCACCCGCCGCTCATGGAATTTTTCCCGACCTTTGTCCACGAAGGCTGGGTATATGCACCCGCCACCTCGGTGGCCAACAACCGTAATTTCCAGACAATCTTTCGCGCGCCGCTGGAGCGGGCGGCCGACGCCGACGCATGGAACATTTTCCGCTACGGCTCGGTGTGGCACGCGGAGAATCTACCCCACGAAGCGGACGGCATCTGGGGACAGACGTTTTCCGGCTGGGTGGACACGAACGGAGTGTTGCGCGTGATGTTTCCGTCGCGCACCGCCAACGCAGTCGGAACGATCAACATCGCCTCGCGGCCGTGGTCGAAGCCGTTTCGCAAACGCGGCTTCCGATTGAGCGGGCACCACGAGCCGAGTTTAACCTGTGTGCGGAAATGTTATTCGGAATTCACGCTGACCGCCGAAATGCAGGCGAGCGGCACGGCGCGGATTTTCTGGAACTACCAAGCGCCGCTCGGGCCAAACCGGCCGACTTCCGATTCGGGGCTGCATCCGCTTTCGGTCACACGCCATCAGGCGGTGGAATTTTCGCCGGCGGGCTGGCGGATGATCGAGGTGGACGCGGCGGGCCAGACGACTGTGCGGGCGTCCGGCGTGGAGCGGTCCGACAAAATCACCATAGAGCGGCGGGCGAACGGCGCGACGACGTTGGCCCTGGGCAGCAAACCGGTTTGGAAGGGAACGATGAAAGCCGGTCGCGGCGCGATCGGATTGCTGGCCGGGACTAACAGTTACCTCGCTGTCGAGCATTTCAAAATCGCCGGGAAAGCCACGCCGGGCGCGCTTTCGTATCTGCACACCGAAGCCTGGCTGGGCGCGGGCGAGAACGCGGCGAACTGGGTCGAGCAAAAAGACGCGCGGTATCGTTTCGGCCTTGGCGCGGTGCGCCAGGATGGAAAGGGACGGGCGAAATGGAATTTTCCAGGCACGGGTTTCACGTTGTGGAGTCCGAAAGGGCCGGACTACGGAACGGTGGAAATCCGGTTGGACGGCGCGGTGGTGGCGACGGTGGATTTGCATGCCGAACAAGTGCAGCCTTCGCAGCCGGTATTTTCCAAAACCGGACTGGCCGATACGTTTCACGCAGTCGGGTTGCAACCCAGGAGCGGCCAGTTGGTGGTGGATAGCCTGGAAGTCAGGGACTAAAAGTGCCGCATGAATTTCTGTTCCTCCATTT
>JBAXTC010000270.1:0-9060 GCA_037130375.1 Verrucomicrobiota bacterium
TGGGTTCCAGCTTTTTGAGCATCAAAAAGTCAAAGCCTGGTGACTGGCGATTTGTATATGACGCAAAAGCCCACCGTGCCGCATTTTGCACCCTACGCCATCCTAAAATCGGTAACAACATCAATCATCCTAACGATTTCGGACACTGGCTGTACGAGCAGGCATTCGAGGCTATGAAGTTCTAGTCATGGATAATCCCGTTATTCTGAACGCAACCCGTGAAGCACGCAACACATGGAAACGCTGACCAGGCAACATTCGCTTCTCTATTCGAACTTGGGCATTATTTTGGGGCGGGTTCGCAGGCCAGCGCAATTTGGGATGGAGGCAGTCCACGTTTTTGCGCCAACTCGTTCACCCGATCAATGACCGGCTTGTCAATGTCCACGGTCTTGCTGTAAAGCGTCCCTGCAAAGTTGTCGGTCCTGGCCCGGTCGGTAGTGGGTTCCTCTGACCAGGGGCGAGCCAAACGACCACGAGCGAGCGGGGACCAGGGTTTAAGGCTTGCCCCCGAAGCTGACGTAGTCGTCTAAATCCAGCAGGTCAAAGAACGTCCCGATGTCCTCACGTTTAGGTCCGTATTTCTTGTGGTTAGCGTTGACGTATTCCCGCGTTTCCGTATCCGTCGGAAAGCGCTGTTCCACGTAGGCGGACCATTGAGCGATTTCCAGTTCGCTGCGCTTGAACTTCGCGTTGGCCGTGATCCACGCCAACATTTCCCCGTCGCCCTTGCCGGTGGCGAGTTGCTTCTTCAGGGCGTCGGCCTTAATGCCGACGAAGTTCAGGAACCGCTGGTCCAACGGACAATCGTAGTAGTATTCCCCATTCTTGCCGATGATGGTTGCGCGGCCTTTGTCGAGGCAACGGGGAAGAATGACGAAGCCGCCCAAGCGCACGCGTGGACTGCGGGGTGTCTGCTTGGTGAGATCGAGTGCGAATATGGCCATAATGTTTCTTTCTTTCACGACACCTTGCCAAACGCTGCACGGGTTTGCAAGTTCAACCGTTACCATTGAATCCGCCCTGGTCCAGCCCGCACCTGTTCATTTTCCAAAATCACCTTTTAATCCCAGTGCAGAATTCCAGATGTGAACGGATGCGAAAGTTTTTATCGTCAAGTTTGGGTTTGGCGTTAAGCTTTTAATAGACTGATTTCGGTAAAGCACAAAGACCTGATTTATGAAACAGAGAAAACTTGGAACACAGGGATTAACCGTGTCGGCGCTCGGCTTGGGCTGCATGGGAATGTCCGAATTCTATGGCACACGCGACGACCAGGAATCCATCGCCACCATCCATCGAGCGCTCGATCTCGGCGTCAACTTCCTCGACACCGCAGACATGTATGGTTGCGGGATCAACGAAGAACTTGTGGGCAAGGCAATCAAGAGCCGCCGCGATCAAGTGATTCTGGCCACCAAGTTTGGAAATGTCCGTGATAAACAGGGAAAGTTTATGGGCGTGAATGGCCGGCCGGAATATGTCCGCAAATGCTGTGATGAAAGTTTGCAGCGGCTCGGCGTCGGACAGATCGACCTTTATTACCAGCATCGCGTTGACCCTAATGTGCCCATCGAAGACACGGTCGGGGCGATGAGCGAACTGGTTCGGGCCGGCAAGTGTCGTTACCTCGGTCTTTCAGAGGCGGCTCCGGCCACAATTCGCCGTGCCGCCAAGGTTCATCCAATCGCTGCGTTGCAGACCGAATACTCGCTGTGGTGCCGGGATGTGGAGGCGGAGATTTTGTCCACCTGCCGGGAACTGGGGATTGGTTTTGTGCCTTACAGTCCTTTGGGTCGCGGCTTTCTGACCGGGACAATCCGGAAGATTGACGATCTGGCGGCAAACGACTGGCGGCGGAATGGACCGCGTTTTCAAGGAGAACACTTTGATCGCAATCTGACCATTGTTCATCGGCTCGAAGCCGTCGCTCAACGGAAAAGATGCAAGCCAGCTCAACTGGCATTGGCCTGGGTCTTGGCTCAGGGCGAAGACATCGTGCCCATCCCTGGCACCAAGCGTCGCACCTACCTTGAGGAAAATGTGGCAGCTCTTCAAATCGAACTGAACACTGAAGATCTGGCGGAGTTCAACCGGATCGCGCCTGTGGGCAGCACTGCTGGTGCTCGTTATCCAGAGCCGGGCATGGCCGCTGTGAATCGTTGAAGTTTTACGCCGCTGTTGCGGCGTTGAACTGGCGCGAAGAAACTTTCCCCAGCCGACAACCAGTTAGCGTGAGGCAGCTATAAATCGAGCTGTCGTTTGCTTGCATCTACCCACCTGCCTCTCCTCCCACAGCCTTTAACAGCCGCATGAGAAAACAACCCATTTTCCGAGGTTAATCTCCACCAAGTGCGCGCACGATGGGGTTTTCGCTAGTATTGGCAGAGGGGTCCCGGTCACCTCGGGAGGTTCGGGCATCCAATGAAAATCCGGCTCCGCCGAAGAGCCTGATTAAATCACCGATTGCTCGGCAATTCGCCGAATCAGGCCGCTGAAGATCAGGCTGTGAACCGGGTACAGGGCGTACCAGTAAAACAAACCGAGCAAACCCTTTGGCTCAAAGAAAGCCGTCTGCAAAAGCAGAGTTTGCCCATTCGGCTCCGAGCGAGCTTCAAACTCCAGCCACGCCCGGCCCGGGACTCGCATTTCCGCCCGCAGCCGGATCAGTCTTCCCGGCTCCACCATCTCCACGCGCCAAAAGTCCAGCGTATCTCCTACCCGCAAGTCCTCCGGATCACGCCTACCCCGGCGCATTCCCACCCCGCCAAATAACCGGTCCACCACTCCGCGCAGTTGCCAGGCCCAATCCATATAGAGCCAGCCCCGCTGGCCGCCCAGCCGAGCGAAAGACCTATACACCGCGTCGGCTGGAGCGGCCACGCTCTGCTGCCGCCGCTCAAGGATCATGCCCTCGCTGCTGAGGAGAGTCACCGGTGTCTTGTCCCCCTGGCTGGAAGTCAGCGCATCACTCCAGGCTGTCTCCACGTCACGCGCGTCCATCTTTTCCATCGCCAGACGAACCGCGGCGGCGTAGTCGAGCAGTTGAATGGCGGGGAAGAGCTTTAGCGCTGCCGTATCGCGCACAATGACCTCGTTGCCCAGCCCTTGGATCAGGGGGCGGGCGATGCTGGTGGGAATAGGTGTGACCAGGTGTACCCAGTAGGACGACAGCCGCGGGGTCAACACCGGCACGGCGATCAATCGCCGTTTTAATCCTCTGGCCCGCGCATAACCGGTCATCATGCCGGCATAGGTCAGAACATCTTGGCCTCCGATTTCAAGAACTCGCCCCGTGCTCTGCGGACAGGCGAGTGCGGCTACCAGATAGTCCAGCACGTTGCGGATCGCAATCGGCTGGACGCGAGTGAACACCCAGCGCGGGCAGATCATCACCGGCAGCCGCTCGGTCAGGTAACGAATCATTTCAAAGGACAGACTGCCCGAGCCGACGACCACTGCAGCGCGGAACTCTGTCACCGGCACCCCCGCCTCGCGCAGGGCGGCACCCGTTTCCTGCCGGGAACGCAAGTGGGGCGACAGGTTGGACTGCGGGTCGCCCAAACCGCCGAGGTAAACGATGCGCTCCACTCCGGCTGCGCGGGCAGCTCCGGCGCAATTGCGAGCTGCCATCACATCCCGTTCCGAGAAATCGCTCCCGCCGCCCAGGCTGTGGACGAGATAATACACCGCGTGAACGTCGCGCATGGCCGCGACCAGCGACTCGGGTTGCAGCATGTCTCCGCGTGCTGGTTCCACCTGCTTTAGCCAAGGGCGCCCCTGCAGTCGCGTCGGATCCCGCACCAGGCAACGCACCCGATACCCCGCCGCGAGCAACCGCGGCACGAGCCGTCCACCCACGTAACCCGTCGCTCCGGTGACCAGGATTAATTTGGGGTCAGCCATGAAATCACCCAGTGTGACCCAACCACCGTTAGAGTCGGGCTACCGCCAGTTCCTTGGCTTTCGCTTCCACTTATTTTCCGCACGTGGAAAGTATAGCCGGATCGCGCAGCTTTGCGAATAAAGAACTACTCCGAGTTCGTCCCGAGCAAGCTGACGGGCTAAAGGGCGCATAGTCAGGCGCCGGCCGCAGTGGCGGAGCTGCTTGGATGCGACCCGGGAAAAGCAGACTTGCCGGGTGCAGGGCAGGGGGCGTAGGGAGCAAAAAGGGAGACTGCCGTCAGGGTGGGATCTCTTTTTTAGGCATCAGGTCTGATTGACCCATGCCTCATGTTGGTCCGGCTCCCACCCGCTACCGGCACCTCCAGAAAAGCGCCGCCTGCAACGAGCTTGGCGCAGGCATGGAAATTTCCCTTTCATTCACGCTCGACGTCGTTAATATCAGGTCAGGTTTAGCAGAACGGTCGCTCAGGGTTTTCAAAATATGCCAAGCAAACCAGCTTTCGTGCCAATCTGCCGGGTTCTCGTCTTCAAAGCCCATCACAACCGACACTCCCGCAGCGTTTTCATCATCTGCGGTTGCATTACTTCTAACCGCCCGGACCACCGCTTCCTCGCTGCTCAATTCAGCTAAATGGACCAAGCCACTCACAATAAAATCGTCTTCTTCATCTGGGGCATCGCCGACGACGTGCTCCGCGACCTGTTCAAACGCGGCAAATTCGCCTTCAAGGAAACGCCGAAGTCGAAGATTATCCCTAACGCCGCTTTCGGCTACTGGAAGGTCACCGTCGAACGCCCGCTCCGTCTGCACAGTCAGCTTTCGGTGAAGGCCATCGAGTCCCTTCGCTTCACCTCCGGTGCCGAAGACCTCCGCGCCCCGCTCTACGACGACTCCGGCTACGAAATCAGCTTCACCCGCCACTTCTACCAACCGCAACCCCTGCGCACGCTCGACGCCATCCGCGCCGACATCCTCGCTGTGGAAAACTAAACGGGAGACTTGCTCGGCGAAATCATCGGCTCAAAATGAGAACGGAATGAACGAGCGCATTTTCATCAGCAGTGTGCAAAAGGAGCTGGCGGAAGAACGCCGGGCCATTCGTGATTACATTCGCGGTGATGCCCTGTTCCGCCGACTCTTTGACGTGTTCTTGTTTGAAGACCTGCCCGCCTCTGACCGTCGCGCCGATGAGGTCTATCTCGACGAAGTCGGTCGGTGCGCCATTTACGTCGGGTTGTTCGGTCAGGAATACGGGCATGAAGACGCTGCTGGCCTGTCGCCCACCGAACACGAGTTCAATCAGGCCGCAGCTTTGGGTAAGCCGCGTCTCATCTATGTGAAAGGCGAGGACGACCATCGTCGCCATCCCAAAATGCGCGCGCTCGTCCTTCGGGCGGGCGCGCAATTGATCCGCCGCCGCTTCAACGACATTAACGCCCTCAACGCCAGCCTGGTCGATCATTTGGAACGGACCGGACGCCTGCGCACCCGCCCCTTTGACGCGGCGGCTTGTCCCGATGCCACCCTGGCCGACCTTGCCGAGGACAAGCTGAAATGGTTTCTCGGTCTGGCCGGTCGCGAGCGGCAATACCCCATCCCCGAAGACACGCCCCCCGCCGAAGCCCTGGCTCACCTTAACCTGCTCGACGCCGGCCAGCCCAGTCACGCCGATCGCCCGCGCTGTCGGCACGCGCGCGCTCGGACCGCAGGCGCCGGTCACCTACGAACTCCCCCGCGAGGCCGTCGCCGAAGCGATCGTCAACGCCGTTGCCCATCGCGATTACACCAGCAACGCCAGCGTGCAGGTCATGCTTTTTGCCGACCGTCTGGAAGTTTGGAATCCCGGTGAACTCCCGCTGGCCCTGACCATTCCACAGTTGCGCCGCCCGCACGCTTCCATTCCCCGCAATCCGCTTATCGCCGATCCCATGTTCCTGGCCCGTTACGCTGAAAAAGCGGGCAGCGGCATTCTCGACATGATCGCCCGCTGCAAGCAGGCTGGTTTGCCCGCGCCCGAATTCCGCCAGGAGGGCGGGCAATTTATCCAGACCCTCGGGCGGCCCGCCCCGCAGGTCACCCCGCAAGTCGAGGCCCAAGAGGCCCAAGTCGAGGCCCAAGTCGAGGCCCAAGTCGAACTTACCGTCCTGGAAAAGCAGTTGTTGATGGCCTGCCAGGCTGAATCTCGGAGCGGACAGGAACTGCTCGAGGCGGCTGGCTATGCCGGACGAACCGGCAATTTCAAGCGTAGTTTGGAAAAGGTTTTGGATGCCCAATTACTCGCCATGACCATCCCCGACAAACCCACCAGTAGCCTCCAGAAATACCGACTTACCGGCAAAGGCCGCGCCTGGCTCGCCAGCAAGAAAACAAAAGGAGGCCCGCCATGATCACCACCTCCAGCCTTACCCGGAATATAAGGATCCCGGCTTGCCGTGGCTGCGCCAGATGCCAGCCCACTGGGGAATCAAACGCGGCAAGTCGGTTTTCCAATCCATCGATCAACGATCCTCCACGGGGAACGAGGAACTTCTGACCGTCTCCTCCACGCGAGGCATCGTGCCACGCCGCACGGCGTCCGTCACCATGTTCAAAGCCGAGTCCTATCTCGGCTACAAGCTCTGCTGGCCGGGAGACCTCGTCATCAACAGCCTTTGGGCGTGGGGTGGCGGCCTCGGCGTCTCGCGCCATCACGGGATCATCAGTTCAGCCTATGGAGTTTATCACATCCGTTCGGGTGCCCCGCTTATTCCTGACTACGTTCATGAGCTGGTTCGGTCTTCGGCATTCCATTGGGAACTCCAAGTGCGCTCGAAGGGCGTCTGGATTTCCCGACTGCAACTCACCGACATTTCATTTCTCGACGCACCGATTCCACTACCCCCGCCTGAGGAGCAGGCAGCGATAGTGCGCTTCCTCGATTACGCGAACGGCCGCCTGGAGCGAGCGATCCGGGCGAAGCGGAAGGTGATCGACCTGCTCCACGAGCAGAAGCAGGCCATCATCCACCGGACGGTCACCGGCCAGGACCAGGTAGTCGAGCAAAAGCGAGTTGACGGCACTTCAGCCCTCAGCCTTCAACCTTGCCCAAGAAGGCCTCCGGCATCCCCTAGATCGGCGACATCCCGAAGCATTGGGAGGTGCGCCGACTCCGGACGCTGGTTCATCGAATCGAGCAGGGCGAAAGTCCGCTTGCAGTTGGATTTCTCGCCGCAGGCGATTCTTGGGGGGTGCTGAAGTCGGGTTGCGTGAACAGAGGTCTTTTCCGCGAAACGGAACACAAGCAACTCGCGAAGAGTTTTGAGATCGACCTCGCCATGAACAGCCGCTACTATCGCGACCAAGTAGAGCAGGCCATCAGCGGGGCAGAGGGAATGGCGAATAATCTCCCATTGTCGTCGCTACTTGATTTCATCTTCCCAATACCCCCACCCAAAAAAGCCGGAGAAATTGCTGCCCATCTCCGAAAAAACTTGAGGGAACTGCAAACCGCACTCACGCGCCTTGAGCGCGAGATCGAGTTGCTCCGGGAATATCGAACGCGGCTGGTGGCCGACGTGGTGACGGGCAAGCTGGACGTGCGCCCCGCCGCCCGCCAACTATCCGCCGAGTCCCTTGCCTTGGAACCCGCGCCCGTTGCCGATTCGCTCGACGAAACAGGCGATTTGGGAGAAACTCAAACGGAAGAAACTTGATTATGCCAAAACCAACGAAATCTATTTTGATCCGCCATCTGGCGCCGAGGAACTTCCTTTCTTTCGGCCCTGATAATGCAGGCATTGAACTCCAGGCGTTGAATCTATTCATCGGCCCCAACGGAAGTGGCAAATCGAACCTGATCGAAGCGATCAGCCTTTTGCGGTCTGCCCCCAAGGAGTTTCGGGACGTAACGCGAAAGGGCGGCGGCGTGACGGAATGGATTTGGAAAGGAGCGCCGAGCAAACCTGCCTCAGTCGATTGGGTGGTGAACTACCCAAAAGGGATCAAACCGCTCCGCCATGCGATGGCATTCCATGCGGTGGCGCAGGCGTTTTCGTTGCCTGACGAGAGCGTGGAAGAAACCGAACCCCGGTATGCGGCTACGAATGACGTTGTCTTTTACTATCGCTATCAAAACGGGCACCCAGCCGTGAATACGAAAAAAGGAGGGAAGCGTAGTTTAGCTAAAGACACCATCGAGCCAGACCGCTCGATCCTCGCGCAGCGGCGCGACCCCGAAACATATCCCGAGCTGGCTTGGCTGGCGCAAAACTACGAAAAGGTTCGCATCTATCGGGAATGGGCCTTCGGGCGCAGTGCGGTTTTTAGAGAGCCGCAGAAAGCCGATATGCGGAACGACACCTTGAAAGAGGATTTTTCCAACCTCGGTCTCTTCTTGAACCGGTTGAAGACTCGCTCCCCTGTCGCGAAGAAGGCAATCCTCGCCGGTCTCAAAGTTATCTACGATGGAATCAATGACTTCGACGTGTTCATTGAGGGCGGCACGGTGCAGGTCTTTTTCACGGAGGGAGACTTTGTCATCCCGGCCACGCGACTATCCGACGGCACGTTGCGCTATCTCTGCCTGCTGGCGATCCTCTGCGACCCCGAGCCGCCGCCGCTCATCTGCATCGAGGAACCGGAACTGGGGTTGCATCCGGACATCCTGCCGAAAGTGGCGGACCTGTTGAAGGCTGCCTCGGAGCGGACACAAATCATCGTCACCACCCACTCGGACATCCTTGTGGATGCGATGACGGACTGCCCCGATGCCGTCGTGGTGTGCGAAAAGCACGAGGGATGCACAGAAATGAAGCGTCTTTCTGCCAGAGAACTGGCCGTCTGGCTCGACAAGTATCGTCTCGGCCAACTGTGGATTGATGGTCAACTGGGAGGGAAGCGCTGGTGAGTGCCTATATTTACCTGGAGGGCGGAGCAAGCGGCCTCAATTCGGAAGCTGACACGCGCCAGCAAGGATTGCAAGAATGCCTTCGCTAAAGGCAAACGGTCCTTCGACGTTCTGGAGGCGATTGATCCGGCAGTCTTAAACCAGCACCTGCCCAGTTTCGTTCGAGTTGACCGGATTCTAAAAGCCAAGTTCTGAACCGATGCCCACCGACATCTCCGAAAAAGGCCTCGAAACGCTGATCATGCGCCACATGACCGGCACGGACGGC
>JBAXTC010000271.1:0-9037 GCA_037130375.1 Verrucomicrobiota bacterium
GTATATCCACCATTGCTTAGCCCGGTCGTAAAGAGCAAGGCGGTTGGGCCCAGCGCATAACGGCCGTCAATGCCTCCCGACAGGGATTGACTGCCCACTTTCACGCCGTTCACATATTTGGCGAGCTGCTGGCCCGGTGAACCGGCCAAATCGACGGCAAAAGCAATCCGATACCACGTATCCGGCGCGAGCGATCCGTTGAACAGGCCTTCGGTGCCGATGCCGTTGGCGTCAGGCGAGGACGTTGCATTGCCTACATAAAACTCCGCGTCGTCGCCAATGTGGTTGAACGGATCGGTCTGAAACAAAGCCCGCCACTGGCCGCTGCTTGCGGCCGGAAACATCACATCCATGATCAGCGTGTACTGATTGACAAAATGCCCGCCGCCATTCGGCTTGGCGCCGTGGCGCACACAAAAACCTTCGTTGACGGAGTTGCTGCCAAAGCCCATGACTCTGGCCGTCTGACCGCTGATGTTCATCACGGGAAAAGTCGTCAGCGCCGATGTATCTCCGTAATACTCCAGGTCCGTTCCGACCGTTGCCCGCAGATCGCCCCGTTGGAAGTCCCACTGGCCAGTGATCACCGGTTGATAAACCGTCAACACCGCGCCGCTGCTGCGGACAGCGCCTGCCCCGTCGCTGATGACCACGGTATAGACACCCTGGCTGGACACGCTGACGGGCGATAGCACGAGCGAGGCGCTCGTTGCCCCCGCGATGTTGACGCCGTTGAATTGCCATTGGTAAGTCAACAGACCCGATCCGGTGGCGGCCACGGTGAAAACAGCGGTTAACCCGGCGGACACGGTTAGATCGGTCGGCTGGTTGGTGATCACGGGCGCAACGCCCGGCAGAGCCGCCGTCAACGGTTGGTGGTTCAGGCCGGCGCCGTAGATACCGGTTATTTCCTGCGGCGTCAGCACCCGGCTCCAAATACCCAGATCATCAATATTCCCGGCGCCGGCGTAGGTGCCATTGCCACTGGAACCGATCAGCGTATTGAAGCGGGCGTTAAGTGAAGCGGTGCCCGAAGGGCTGATGTCGCTGGTGTTTGCCCTGGCACCGTCGATGTAGCTGGCCACCTGGTTGGCGGCGCGATTGAACGTCACTGTCACGAGGTGCCAGCTTCCGTCCGAGAACGGCGGGTTCAACTCCACATCCCGCCGCGTGCCACCGACCGCATTGTAGTTGAGATTCTTCGGATCGAGGCTGGAGATGACCCAGCCGACGTTAGCGCCCGAGGTCCAGTCCTTGTTGCCCATCAGGGCGCCGTCGCTGCTGTTGGTGGTTCTTTCCCACAAGGAGACACTGAAGCTATTGGAGTACACCCACTCCAGGCTTCCTAATGTGATGGCCCAATCATCGGGCTGGCCGGCGGTGGCGGTGTTGGCGAAGGCAGCGGCGGAACCGATCATACCAGTCAGATACCGCGGACCAGAGACCGCCCCGCCGGTGTAGAGCGAGCCATTGTTGGTTGTGCCCGCCTGTGCGGAAATGTTGTTGTCAAAGTTCAAATAGACAACCAGGCCGGTCGTCACACTGGTCGCCTGGCCAGGCGGAAACACCGTGAGTGCCGCCACTGCGCTCGTGGTGGCCCCGCAGGTATTCGTCACCACCACGCTGTATTGAGCCGTGTCGTTGGTGGTCGCCGTCGCAATGGCGTAGCAAGCAGCAGTCGCGTCGGCGAGGTTGACGCCGTTTCTTCGCCACTGATAAGCCAGCGGCCTGAGGCCAGCGGCGACCACGCTAAACCGGGCCGCATCGCCCTGGTTGACGATCAGGCCCTGCGGCTGGCTCACAATCACGGGAGGGCTGGTCGTGGAAACAACGGTAATCGAGCCGTTCACGACAAGATTCGAGGTGTCCCAGTCAAGGCTGCCCGATAGTGGCGGCAGGGCCAGGTTGGTGAATGCGCCGCTGTAGCTGTTGGCTGCGAACAAGGTAAAACTGTCGCCTGCCGCGAGGGAGCCAGCGCCAAGGTTCGTCGCCAGGAGCGACCCGCCGTAACTGAGGGTGGTGAGGCCCGCCACCTGGTCGTTCGACAAAATGACGCCTGTCCTGCTCAGTTCCATCACAGTGGCACCGGCCAGGCTCAATGAGTTATTTATCGTCAATACACCTGCGCCGCTTGCGCCCGGCGCCAGCCTGCCGCCGTTCAGAACCGTAACCGCGCCGTCGAGCTCGCCCGCACCCGTCAGTGTCGCGCCGTTCTGCACCGTGACGGCGCCGGTGTTCAGCCGGCCATCCACCTGGAGTGTGCCTCCCGAAACCAAGGTGGTTCCTGAGTAGGAGCTGACACCCGAGAGGCGCAGGAGGGCGGGGCCGGTCTTGAGAAGATTCAACGGCCCGGTGGCGCCGCTGCCCGAGCCCGGATACTCGGCGCAAGCATCGGTGAGGGTGCCACTGAAGGTCTTGTCATTGTTCTGGATGACCGTCAAGGTAACCGGCCCGAGGGAGAGACTTGCGCCGCTTTGCAGGTTGCCATTGGCGATCAGCGCGTTCCCGACGCCCGGCGATGAGAGGTCCGAGACGCAAGCATTGTTGCCGTAAAGGAAAAGGCGGGAGTTGATGCCGGGCGCGGCGCTGAAGGTCAGGACGTTGCTGCGGGTTAAGGCGTTTCCGTTGCCGAGGTACACGGAGCCGCGCTGGATTTCGATCGGTCCGGTGAAGCTGTTGCTTGCGTTGAGCGCGAACGGCACTTCCATCGGGTCGGAGCCTGTCCAGTTGTTCTGCGCGATGAAAGTAAGGCCGCCCGCTCCGGAGATGCAACCTGCAAACTGGCAGTCGGCGCTGGTCAGGCCGTATTTGCCCACCCCGTTATGGCCGGTGTTTCCGAAGACGTAGCGCTGGGCACTGCCAAGGTCCAGGCTCGCTGCCAGGCGCGCGCCCCAGCAGGCGTTGCCGCTATGGTTCGGGCCGAAGCAGAGGTCCGGGGAGGTGCTGCTGTTGGTGGTTGCGGTGAGGCGCAAGGTTCCGACACCCGACACGTCGATGGCCGTCGCTGACGTATTCACGGCGAGGTTCAGCGTCCCGGCTGACTCGACTGTCACGCTGGAGCTTGAGATGTTGAGGGGACTGGCGGCCGAGAACGTCACTGGTCCAAATCCAAGCGTGCCCGCGCTGGCTGTCGTTGTGCCCGTGTAGGTATTGGCGCCGCCGAGCACCAGCTTGCCTTGGCCGGACTTGGTCAACCCGGAGGTGCCGGCGATCGATGTGTTGACGGTGGTGGTCGCGCTGAGCACGGTGATGGTCGGGTTGGCGCCGGCCAGGGTGAGGGTGCCGGTGTTGCCGGCATTGACGGACCAATTATGTTTGGTGGCGTTCTGGTCGTCGAAACCAAGATTGCCAATCGTGCGGGGCGCGTCGAGCGTCACGGTGAGGTCCGCGGACAGATTGAGCGCAGTGAAATTGGCAGTGCTGCCCGAGCCGTCGGCGATGACGCCCGCATTCCAATTGCCGGCATTGGTCCAACTGCCACCGCTGCGGTTGGTCCATGTGCCACTGGCAGCACCGGAGGCCAGGGCCCAGCCCCAGCAGACAAGAGCCGCCAGGCAAGCTAGCGCGCGATTCATTCAGGATTAATGCCGCAGGCGGAAGAACTGAGTTCCTGTTCCGACGGGAACCGTCACCACCGTGTTTCCGCCAATCACGCTCGCGTTGGCGCCAACGGGTGTCCACGCCCCGGACGACAGGTTGGTACTGGATTGGAGAGCGTAGCCGTAAGCCCAACCGGGGTAGGTCAGCGTCAGATGGCTTCCGGCGGGCGCTGCCGAGAGCGTCGGCGCGCCAAAGGCCGCCTGCGGGATGCCCTTGTGGGCCAGGCCGCCCTGGTAAATCCCGACCACTTCCGCCTGGCTGAGCGGCCGCACCCACATCGCCAGGTCATCCACCGCACCGAAGGCGCTCTCGTTGCCGGGGCCGCTGCTGCCAATGAGCGTGGTCATAATGTCTGTTGGGGTCAACGACTCCTGCCCCGTGTTGCCCAGCGCCGCCACTGCGGTCATTGCTCCGTCAACATAGCAGTAAACCACGTTGGCGTTGCGGTAGAAGACGGCCACCAGATGGTGCCACGTGTCATCCGCCCAGTTAAAGTTGCCGATGTCATTGCGCGCAGCGCCGACGGCGCGGTAGTTCAGCCAGTCGGTGTAATACTCGCTGATACACCAGCCGTAATTTGCGCCGGAGTACCAGTTTTTATTGCCCAGCAGCGCCCCGTAGGTATCCGTCGTCTTGACCCAGATCGAGAAGCTCCAGTTGTTGGTGTATATCCATTCGATGTCGCCGAGGGAAACTGCCCAATCGCTCACGATGGCGGAATCGCTGTCGTTATTGTTGAAACTGGCCGCGTAGTTGCCGACGATGCCAGCGGTGTATTTCTCGGTCGGGTCGTTCCCAATCGCCGTGCCACTGGTGGTGGTGCCGGCCTGCGCCACAATATTCGACTCGAAGTTCAAATACACCACCAGGTTGTTCGTGATGGCAGTCGCCCCCGGCGTCACGGCCAGGATAGCCGGCGGGCTGCTGGTAATGGCCCCGTAGAGATTGGTGATGACGACGGTGAACCCCGAGCCGGCATCGCCGATTGCTGCAGGTATTACCAGGGTTGCGTTGGTTTGTCCGACGAGATCCGTCCCATTCCGACGCCATTGATAGGCGAGCGGGGCTGTTCCAAGGGCGTTGACGGAGAAACTGGTGAACAAGCCTTCCGCGCGGGTTTCGGCCACAGGCGGGTTGAGTATCGAGGGCTTAATCCCCCCGGTGATGGCGGTCGTCAATGGCCGATGATTTTGTCCCTGCACAAAAATGGCGAGGATTTCCTGGGCGCTCAAAGGCCGCTGCCACATCCCGATGTCATCCACCGCGCCGTAGGCACTTTCGCTGCCGTTGCCGCTGCTGCCGACCAACGTCGTCATGATGGCGGTGGGCGTCAAGGATTCCAAGCCGGTGGTGCCCAAGGTATTGGTGGTGCTGGTTGCGACGCCATCCACATAAGTCACGACCCGGTTGGCATCGCGGTCGAAGGTGGCGGCGACATGGTGCCAGGCGCCATCGGCCCAGGGGTAGTTTCCGATGTCGTGGCGAGCCGCGCCCACGGCGGTATAGTTGAGCCAATTGGGCCGGTATTGGCTGATCACCCAGCCGATATTACCGCCAGAATTCCAATCCTTGTTGCCCAACACGCTGCCATAGGTATCGGTGGTGTTCACCCAGATGGCGAAGCTAAAGCTCGTGTTGTAGAGCCACTCAATGTCGCCGAGCGAGACCGCCCAATCACTCGGGGGCGCGGAGGCATAGGGATCGTTGTTGAAACTGGCGGCGGAACCGATGATACCGTTGGTGTAGGTGGGGACACCCACATTACCCACGGGGGCGCCACCATTGGTCGTGCCGCCCTGGGCGGCGATATTGCTGTCGAAGTTCAGATAGACGGCCAAGCCGCTGCTAATCCCAGTAATCGGAGTAACGGTCAGAATCGCGGGCGGGCTGCTGGTGACCGAACCGTAACGGTTGGTAATCACCACGGTATAATTGCCGGCATTGTTCGTGGACGCCGGATAATAGAGCAAGCTATTGCTGGTGGCTCCGGCGAGCGCCGTGCCATTCCGGCGCCACTGGTAAGAAATGGGCGTGGAACCGGTCGCGGCCACGGACATGCCCGCCTTCTGGCCTTCAAACACGGTCATGCCTTGCGGCGACGCGGTGATTAAGGGGCGCACCGCTGTGCCGGCGACGGCGGTAGTCAGCGGTTGGCCGTTCAAGCCCTGCGCATAAATGGCGAGAACTTCATCCGCCGTGAGCGATCTTGCCCAGATTCCGAGGTCATCGATGGCGCCAGCCCCGCTATAGGCCTGGTTGCCGCTGCTGCCGACCAGTGTCGCGTTGGGGGTAAAGGTGGTGGGCGTCAGCGATTCCCAGCCCGTCAGGGCTAGAGTGGCGGAGGAGGTTGGATTACCATCGACATACACATAGGTTGTATTGGCATCGCGATTAAAAACGCAGACCAGATGGCGCCACTGGCCGACTCGGACATTGGAGCCGCCGATGTCTTGGCGCGAGCCGGGAGGGGCACAGTAATTGAGTTCAACACTGTTGTAGGGCGCGAAGACCCAGCCAACATTCGCGCCGGAAGTCCAATCCTTATTGCCGAGCAGACCGCCATCCAGGTTATTGGTGAGATTGACCCAGAGCGAGAAGCTCCAATTGTTCGTGTAGATCCACTCGATGTCACCCAGCGAGACCGCCCAATCGCTTGACCAACCAGCGGGAGAACTGCCGTCGTTGTTAAAGGTTGCGCCGCTGCCGATTTGGCCGGGGATATACTTCTCGGTTGGGTCATTGCCGATGGCGGTGCCGCTGTTGGTTGTGCCGGCCTGCGCGACGATATTGTTATCGAAGTTCAAATAGACGGCCATGCCGGCAGTGATCTGGGCTGCCGAAAGAACCGTCAGGGCCGCCGGGGCGCTGGTGATGCTGCCAATGCCGTCGTTGGCCACCACGGTGTAGCTGGCCGTGCGGTTGGTCGTGAGGTTGCTGAGGAGGAAGCTGCGGCCGGTCGCGCCTGACAGGATGCTGCCGTTTGTGTACCATTGATACGTCACCGGCCCACGGTCATCCGCCAGCAGACAGGTGAGCAAGAAACTGTCTCCCGCATAGCGTCTGCCGCCTTGAGGTTGCCGGGAGAAAACAGGTGTCAACGACCCGTTAACACTGAGGCCGCTGGTGCCCTTGACATAGGCCGCCGCGACTTCTTCCGCGGTGAGCACGCGGCCCCAGATGGCCGACTCGTCGAGGTCGCCGTTAAAGGCGGTCCCGCCGCTGATACCATGGTCATAAGTGAGCGTGGCATCCTCACCCAAAGCGAGAATGTTGTTGGTGATCCATGTGCCCAGGGCTGGCCGGATGCTCTTGCCGTTATTGGCTGAGATGCTGGTGCTGCCCACCAGCACGCCGTCCCGGTAGAAGGTGGCGTTGCCGCTCCGCTGGCAGGTCACGACCCATTGATGCCAGACGCCTTCGAAGAGGGTGATGTTGGTATAGTAATCAGGCCGGAAGTCCACACGCGTGCCGCCTGGCGTGGCGTCGAGGTTCCACCAGAGACCGTTGGGATTGCCCGACGCGGAGTTCTTGGCCAGAACCCAGCCAACGTTCGCGCCGCTGTCCCAATCCTTGTTGGCGGCGAGGGCAAGATCACTCTGCGGCTGACCATTCTGAGCCGTGGCAATGTCGGCGGCGCGTTCCCAAATCTGGAAAGAAAAGTCGTTCGTGGCGGGGGTCGGGTCGCTGTACCAAACAGCTTGTTTGGGGTTGGCGCTGTCATTCTGCAACTGCAAATAGCCTCCGCCTCCAACTCCGCCGGAGGCGGGAGTTGTTGCAGTGCTCAGCAAGTGCCCGGGCAACCCGCCGGCGACATCGTTGATCGAGCCACCGGTAAACGGGGCGTAGAAGATGAGGTTATTGGTTAGAGTTTGGGCGGTTAGCCCGAAACCCGCGGTGAGCAGGGCGGCCAGGACCGTATGCCGGAGCAGTTTGATGGACGGGCTTGTTTTCATAAGCATTTCAGACGGTTAGTAATTTCGCAATTGAAGTACCTCATAACTAATGTTTGGATTGGCGGCAAGGGTTATTTGCAGGCTTGGTTTGCGGGCAACTGGAGGCCGCTTGGCAGGTTCTGGGTTCATCGACGAGAGGTTTTTCTTCGGCGCCTCATTTTTCACCCTTTTTGTTTATTTCGCGTTCGTCCAAGATGCCTGTATGACGCAAGAAAACACCAATTTGATCGATCTGCGCAGCGACACTGTTACCAAGCCAACCTTGGCCATGAGGGAGGCAATGGCGCGAGCCGAGGTGGGCCTACTGTCAGCGTCTGCTTTTCCAAGGGCCTCGGAGCCCCCGTTGGTTCCGCCCTGGCGGGCCCCAAGAGTTTCATCCAAGGCGTTCGGCGATTTCGAAAGATGTTCGGTGGCGGAATGCGGCAAGCGGGGATTATTGCGGCTGGCGCGTTGTTCGCCTTGCGCAACCATCGTGCCCGATTGGCCGAGGATCACGCCAACGCTAAAGCGCTCGCCTTCGGACTGGCAGGTGTGGAGGGACTGGAAACAAATCCCGCCGAAGTGGAAACCAACATGGTGCGAATCCGAGTCCGCCCCATCCCGGCCCAAGAGTTGGTTGAACGGTTGAAGGCACAGGGTGTCCTCGTGCTGGCCCTCGGACCCGACACAATTCGGGCAGTGACGAACTTAATGGTCTCCGCCGAGGACATCCAGGAGGCCGCTGCAATTATCTCCAAAGTCTTGCAGAGAGCGGTCTGAAGCTTCACGGTAAACTGCGTGAGATGATCATCGCTGCCCTCAAGGTTTTGGTGAATGTGACAGGCCCGGCAGCCGCACAGTGAAGGTGCTGCCTCTGCCCCACTCAGTCGCCACTTCGATGGTGCCGCCGTGGGCTTCGACGATGGCTTTGGCAATGGCCAGCCCAAGACCGGTGCGGCCCGCCGCGCTGGAGCGGACTTTGTCACCGCGGTAGAAACGCTCAAGAATGTGCGGGAGGTCTTCGGCCGCGATGCCCTGGCCCGTGTCGCGCACAATGAGAATGGCGGCTCCGGGTTCGGCGGTCACTTTCACCTGCACACTGCCGCCGGGGCGGTTGAAGTAAATGGCGTTGCTGACGAGGTTGGTGACGAGTTGCCCGAGTTGTTCCGCGTTGCCTCCGCAGCGGATGGGAGTGGATTCGATTTCGAGGGTCAGCGTTTGCTTCTGGGCAAGGGGACGCAAGAGTTCGACGGCTTCGTTTGCGATGCGGTCCAAGTCGCAAGGTGCGCGCAGGGCGGCAGCTTCCCCGGAGTCAAGCCGAGCCAGCGTCAGCAGCGACTCGATGAGGTGGCGCATGCGTTGGGCCGCGCGCTTGCTGGCTTCGAAGGCTTCGCGGTGTTCCTCGTTGGCGCACGGACTGTCGAGGCCGTTTTGCGCGTGGGTGAGCATGACGGTGACGGGCGTCCGGAGTTCGTGTGCGGCGTCGGCGGTGAAGCGGGCCTGCT
>JBAXTC010000272.1:0-9028 GCA_037130375.1 Verrucomicrobiota bacterium
ACCAGCCACCTGACCGTTGGCGGAGGATAATGGCCAGGCGGGAGACTTGACCTGCGGCGCGGGGACTATGGCGCTGGTCTGTTTGGGGGAGGTTGTTCCAGCGGTTGATATGCTGCCGAGTTACCAAGGACTTGCGAATGCGCCCAGGTGCAATTCAACTGATTCATGAGAACCTTTACCGGCCGGAGAATCTGGCCCATCTCAACCTGACCAGTTACCTGAAGCACCTCTGCGCCAGTCTGCTTCGGACCGCCGGTCCCGTCAGCGCGAACGTCCGGATCGAGTCCGGGTTGAGAACAAGAGCATTTTGATTGGGCCGAGTCAGGCCGTGCCTTTCGGGCTGTTGATCAACGAGCTGGTGACCAACGCCTGAACCTTATAGGCATCTTTCACTGAAGGACTGTGGGATGCAAAATGCCATTCATGCCGCTAAAGGAGCTTGGCCGAGCATCCGGGGTAGGCGTTACTATAAACATGCCGCTCCTAACCAGACCTACCAACTGGAGTTTACCCCGCGAATTGTCCAGAACACGACGTATTGGGCCACCATGTCGGTCTCGTCCATCGGTGGTTACGGAGGGATACAGCAATGGAATTCAGCGAGCCCATCGACCGACCATGTGGGGTTATATTCGATCTGGGATTCGACTGAGACGACCATGGACGCTTTTGTCTTCGGCTACAATCCGTTCATTGTCTTCAACAACTACACCTTCCGTTTTGGCGGGGAGGCCCCCCTCGTCACCGTAACGAATACGACGCCCGGCTGACCCGTTGGTGAGAGGCACCTTGCCAAGGACTCGCGAATACGCCCCATGCAGGGTCGATCGCCAGTTTTTGCTTGCGTATTTTCCCCGGTACGAACACAACAACCCTGTGCCAATCATACCTGATCGACTGAACACGGGGGACACCGTCGGCATCATTGCCCCTGCCAGCGCGCCGCCGGACCCCAAGAGCATTGACCGCTCGGTCGCTGCCCTCGAACACCTTGGCTTCAAGCCCAAACTAGGTTCCAACGTTCGCAAGCGCTGGGGTTTTCTCGCCGGCAGCGATCGCGACCGGGCCAGTGACATCATGAAGATGTTCGCCGACCGCAAGGTCAAGGCCATCATCTGCGTTCGCGGCGGCTACGGCACCGCCCGGCTCCTGCCGTTGCTCGACTATCGGACCATCCGAGCGAACCCCAAGATATTCATCGGCTACAGTGATATCACCTCGTTGCACTGCGCCTTTCTGGTCAAATCCGATCTTGTCTCCTTCCACGGCCCGATGCTCAACTCGGATTTCATCAAGCCGAACCTTCCGGATTTCACACTGCAAAGCTTCCTCAGAACGCTGACGCAGCCTTCCGCTCCGGGCGGCATTTGCAACGGCTACAAAAGGAAGACGGTCGTCATTCTGCGTCCTGGCATCGTCTCCGGGCCGCTGATGGGCGGCAACATCACGCTGCTCTGCGCCGCGCTCGGCACGCCCTATCAGCCTGCGTTCAAGAAGCAGATCCTGTTCTTCGAGGATTTGGACGAAGTGCCGTATCGTTTTGACCGAATGCTGACTCAACTGCTCAACGCCGGCCTGCTCCAGCAGGTTGCCGGCATCGCCATAGGCATCAACGCCAACTGCAAAGATCCGAAGGCCAAGGACGCCAAAGAATACCGGCAAACTCTTAAAGACGTGTTCAAGGAAAGGCTCCTGCCGTTGAAAGTCCCCATCGTGACAGGTCTGCCCTTTGGCCACATCCCGTTAAACGCCACCCTGCCGGTTGGCGTGCGCGTGACCCTCGATGCGGTGAAAGGCGACCTGATCATCGCCGAACCCGCGGTGAAGTAGCCATCTCGAAGCCCCAGGCGCTCCCAACCTCGCAGGCCTCATTGTTTCGGATTTCGGGGTTCGGATTTCGGATTTCAGATTTCAGATTTCAGTCCTCCCGTCCCGCCTCATGGACGCGAATGTAGCGCCGCAGCAGAATCAAGCCGACGGGAGCGACCGAGGCGGTCAGGGCCACATAGAGCCACATGGTTTCCGAGTGCCGCACACCATGTTCCGGGCAGTAGCGGGCCAGCAACATACCTGAAAACGTACCGATCAGCAGTTTGGCCAGGAGGAAAGGCACATAAGAAAGAGCCGCGTAGGAGGCTTCCCGCCCTTTGGGCGCAATCGCTGCCGCATATTCATAGACGCGCGGCGAGTAGAAGGCTTCGCCAAACGACAGGAGAACGACAAAAAGCGTTATCATGACGTAATAGGGATGCACGCTGCCGTTCAGGCCAAGATAGCCGTGGCCAAGCCAATGGCCCAAACGCCCGTTCGCCAACGGCTCGAACCAGACCGTCGGCAAGGCCATGATGAAGACGGACGCCGCGGAGACGATGCCCCCCAGGGTGACCATTTTGTAGGCGGAAACCCTCTGCGTGAGGGCGCCAACGACTGGAACGAGGAAAATAATGAAGATACTATTGATGGCCCAGAGCCGGCCAAGCGGAGCGCCATCGCCCAATACGCGGATGCCGAACTTCGGATAGACGTAATACATCTGCATGAAAATCAGCTTTAGAAACGCAATCAGGATGAGGAAGGCCAGGAGCCGGTAAACCCCGGTCTGTCGCAACAGTCCAGTGAAGAGCCGGACAGACTCCCTCACGCTGTCGCGCACCGCCACACGCAACGAGTTCCACGGGTTTGACTGCCGTTCCGTGGCTGGTGGGGGTGTAATCTTCAGGCCTTCGTCGGTCACCTCAGCCCCGATGCGCAGGAGACAAAGGAATGGCAATACGGAGATCTCGACGGCCAGGCTTACCAGAAACAACATTCGATAGGTGGTAAGCTTGACGCCGAGCAGCGGCAGCGCGAGTTGGCCATGCTCTCCCAGGCCCTGCCGCACAAAGTCGAAGAGCAAAGCGGCGATCAGGAAGCCCACGTTCATCATCATGTAGAAGATGGAAAAGGAGACGGAGCGCTGCCGGGTATTGGAGTAGCGGCGGACGGCGGCAATCAGGACCGGTGTGGTCAGCGCCTCGCCAATCGCCAAAGGGAATAACCCGCCGGCCAGCGCCAGCCACTTGAGATTCGTGAACACCATCACGGCGCGAGCGACAATGCAAATCCAGACGCCCAGGAAGAACGTCTTGCGCAACCCGATGGCATCGGTCAGCGACCCGACCAACAAAGTGAATACCGTCATCAAGAGCGACCAGGCGGCAACCATGCGAAGCGCATTCTGGTCGCTGTAACCAAGGTCCGACGAAAGCCAGAGCACCAGAGTCGAGTTGGTCAGGGCATAAGCCGCGATCACCAGCAGCTTCACGGCGAATGTGATCCAGAGTTCCCGCGCTGCTCCATTGAGCACGGTGAACTTGCCCAGAAAGCCGCTGCCGGTCGTTTTGCCCTGAGCCTTCGACCCGGTTTCGGAAGTGGTGGTTGTCATGCTGCGGGCGGCATCAGAAACCAACTCCGTCGCCTAGTAAAGCCAGAATGTAGCGCGGACGTTCAAAGAGGAGCAAGCGTCCCGGAGCGCCGCAGTTGTCTGCCGCGACCTTCCTTGCCAGATCCCCGCATAGATTCAGAGCCGCTGCACCCAAAAAACACGGGGCGCGGCCCGGAGACCGCGCCCGCGACTGAATAACAACTAACTGGGCGATGAGGGCATTGCGTTTCAACTCCGCCGACTCCCCAAGCCCCCCACCGTCCGGCTCCGGCACGCTCAGCCAGCGCCCAGCCTGCTGCGAGCCTGCTACTGTGGCGTGGTGTAAGCGCGATGGTTAGCTGAAGCGGGCAAACGAGTCGCCGCCCTAATCCAGAAGAGGAACGAGGAATACTCACGGGACCATGGAGAGGATCTCTTCAAAGCGACCAATAAAACCGTGGGGGCACTCGCAACGCTCGGGAAACCGTTGCGCAGTTACCAAGACTATCGAGACTGGCTTGACGGTTTGTATTTCCTTTTCCGTGAGAGTGTCGGGCAACGTCTTGACGGCGCATGGCCTCAGAGTTTTGCAGAAGTTAACACGCTGAGAACTGCCGTGCATCATGACGTTGACCACGGCAAAGCGAGGAAGGTCGCGGCGAAGCGGCTCGCATTTGGAAAGGTCTTCAAGAAGTACGCGGGCGTTACGACACCAAGCACCCTCGCACCCGAGAGTTTCGTCGTGGTCAGGCGGCCGGTTGGGGGGTGCTTTAGGCAATCAATTCCGCCGCGGGGTGAACAATTCCCGCGTCCAGAGTGCCCAGCTTGAAGCCATGCTTTGCGGCCAGATCGGCAAGGTAAACATCGGTCACTTCTTCCGAGGTCTTGGCTTTCGAGTCCAAGGGAGGCAGGTCGTCTGAAATCCACTCGACGCGGCGCTCGGAACAAAAGTCCGCCAAGCCCGTGCGCGCCTGTTCCATCGCGTAATTGAACGCTTTCCGGTTACTGCTGATCCGCAGGAAGCCGAGCCCAGAGACGGGGCACACCACAAGATGCTTGCCTTTGAGCCAGGTGAAGGTGACTGGGTGCTTTGGGTGGCTGGTCCAAATGCCAGCCAAGAGGACGTTCACGTCCAGAAGGTGTTTCATGGGAAATCGGCCAGGGCTTCCCGGATGGCCACTTCGCTGACTGGCTGATCAGATACGCCAACGGTGTAGCCGTTTCGCTTCTCAAATCGGACTCGATGGACCTGCGACTTGGCGGGCTCCAGCCTGGTCAGGAGGTACTTGCCTTCCTCTGGAATCTCTACGTCGAAGCGGTCTCCGGGCTTGGCGCGGCGCAAGGTCACGCGATGCTTGCTGTCGGCAACGACTGTCATACCATGGGAATCTCCCACCACGCCTGTTTAATAGCAAGCCCTTTTAGCCCCCACCTGTGAACAGATGCCACAGCGGCGCCTCAAAAACGCAAATCCTGCAACACCCCTTTTGCGGCGCAGATACCGCCCCCAGCCCCCCTGCCGCGTGGTCCTGGAGGTAGATCCAAGGGACGGGACAGAAAGAGGCGAGTAGCCGGCTGGGGGCTTAACCCCTGCGAAGCTGCTGCTGACGCAATGGGCTGGAGGCAATCAAGAGGCTGCGGTCACGGAGCTTCTCCAGCAGGATGAGCTTCTCGGAAAAGGTGAGCGCGGCCAGACGTTTGCGCGTCTCGCGTTTGCTTTCCAAAACTCGGCGCATCCAGTCGCTCATAGGTTCCGCAGGAACTTATCTTCCCGGGGTCTCTTACTTCTTCGCGAATTCGAGTTCGCCGTTGCGCGCGACCACTTTGATGCGGTCGCCCGGTTTGAATTCGCCAACGAGCAGCTTCGTCGCGAGCGGGTCGAGCATGAGGTTCTGTATCGTGCGTTTGAGCGGGCGCGCGCCGAATTGCGGATCGTAGCCTTCCTTGGCGAGAAGCTGCTTTGCCGAACGGTCCACTTCGAGGCTGAGTTGCTGCAGCGCCAGGCGTTGATCGAGGCGTTGGAGTTGGATATCGACGATCCGGGCGATGTGCTTCTCGTCGAGGTTGTGGAAGATGATGATGTCATCGACGCGGTTGAGGAACTCGGGCCGGAAGTGGGCTTTAAGTTCGAGTTTCACGAGCCGTTCCAGCTCCGCTTCGTCTTTCACCGACGCCTTGCCGCCGCTGTAAAACTCCTGGATGACGGGCGAACCGATGTTGCTGGTCATGATGATGATCGTGTTGCGGAAATCGACCGTGCGGCCATGTCCGTCGGTGAGCCGGCCATCGTCCAACACTTGCAAGAGGACATTGAATACATCGTGGTGGGCTTTCTCGATTTCATCGAAGAGCACCACGCTGTAAGGGCGGCGTCGGACGGCTTCGCTGAGCTGGCCGCCTTCCTCGTAGCCGACGTAGCCCGGCGGCGCGCCGATGAGCCGCGCGACGGTGTGCTTCTCCATGTATTCGCTCATGTCGATGCGGACCATCGCATTTTCGTCATCGAACAAGAACTCAGCGAGCGCGCGGGCGGTCTCGGTCTTGCCGACGCCGGTAGGGCCGAGGAAGATGAACGAGCCGATGGGATGGTTTGGCTCCTGCAAACCGCTGCGCGAACGGCGGACGGCGTTGGCCACCGCTACGATGGCCTCCTTCTGCCCGACGACGCGCTGTTCCAGGCGCTCCTCCATTTTCACCAGCTTCTCGCGCTCGCCCTCCAACATGCGCGAGACGGGAATGCCAGTCCAAGCCGCCACGACCTTGGCGATGTCTTCCTCGGTGACTTCCTGATTGAGCAGGCGCTGTCCTTCCGGTTTTTCATGGAGGGCCTTCTCCGCCGCGGCGAGTTGTTTCTGGAGTTCGGGGATGCGGCCGTATTGAATCTGGCCCGCGAGGTTGAGTTCGTTGCGGCGCTGGGCTTGTTCCAATTCCAGTTTGGCCTGCTCGATCTGGCTGTTAAAGATGCTGAGTGCGTTGATGGCCGCCTTTTCGTTCTGCCATTGCGCCTTGAGCTGCTTTGATTGCTCCTTGAGGTTTGCGAGGTCCTTTTCCAATTTCTTGAGTCGTTCGCGTGACGCCTCGTCTTTCTCCTTTCTCAGCGCGCTCTGCTCGATCTCCAGTTGTTGGATTTGCCGTTCCAACTGGTCGATCTCCGTTGGCATCGAGTCGAGTTCCATGCGCAGTCGGGAGGCCGCTTCGTCGATCAGATCGATCGCTTTGTCCGGCAGAAATCGGTCGGCGATGTAGCGGTGCGAGAGCGTCGCTGCGGCGACGAGCGCCGAGTCCTGGATGCGGACGCCATGATGGACTTCGTAGCGTTCCTTGAGCCCGCGGAGAATGGCAATGGTCGCTTCGACCGTCGGCTCGGACACAAAGACGGGCTGGAAGCGCCGCTCCAGCGCCGGGTCTTTTTCTATGTGCTTGCGATATTCATCGAGTGTGGTGGCCCCGATGGCGCGCAGTTCGCCGCGCGCGAGCTGCGGTTTCATGATATTTGCCGCGTCGCTGGCGCCCTCGGCGGCCCCTGCGCCGACGAGCGTATGCAGCTCGTCGATGAAGAGGACGATCTTTCCTTCGCTGGAGACAATTTCCTTGAGGAAGGCTTTCAAGCGGTCTTCAAACTCGCCGCGATACTTCGAGCCTGCGATCATCGCGCTCAGGTCCATCGCCACGAGCCTTTTGTTCTTCAAAGTCTCGGGCACGTCGCCGCTGATAATGCGCCGGGCCAGCCCCTCCGCGATGGCGGTCTTGCCCACGCCCGGCTCGCCGATGAGCACGGGATTGTTTTTGGTGCGGCGGGACAACACCTGCATGACGCGGCGAATTTCATCGTCGCGACCGATGACCGGGTCGATCTTTCCCTGCCGCGCCAGCGCGGTGAGGTCGCGCCCATACTTTTCCAACGTCTGGAACTTATCCTCGGGGTTCGTATCCGTGACCCGCTGGTTGCCGCGCAACTCGGCCAGCGCGCGCAGCACGAGGTCGCGCTTGAGGCCATGGGTTTGCAGGAGTTTTTTCAGCGAGGATCCGGCCTCATCGAGCAACCCCAGCAGCAAATGCTCTGTGCTGATGTAGTCATCCTTCAACTTGCTGGCTTCGTTTTGAGCCGCATCCAGCGCTTTTTTCAGGCTCGGGCTGAGAAACAAATCGGTCGAGCTGGTTCCCTGGACTTTATGGCGGCGAGCGAGTTCGTGTTCGAGGTCAGGCTTCAGTTTGGCACCCCTGGCGCCGATCTTCTCCAGCAAATTCGGGATAAGGCTGTCGGCCTGGCCGATCATGGCCAGCAGCAGATGCTCGCCATCCACCTCCTGATGCGAAAAGCTGTGAGCGATGCGATTGGCTTCCTGGAGCGCTTCCTGTGACTTAATGGTAAACCGATCTGTTTGCATATAGATTATACATATAGCCTGTGCGGCCTGCGTCAAGCGCGACACGCTCGACACCGGCAATTTTACCCATGAACCGCGTGGGTTCATGGTTCGTGAGCAGGTCCAAACGGAACAGGAAACTCACTTTGGGGAACAGCGTGGGGCAGACATCCTTTTTGGGGGATCTGGCCCTCCACGGAGTCGGAGACTCCGTGGACCGGCAGGTCGGAGACCTGCCCCACGCTCCGTCAACATGAGGTTGGCGCTCTGGCGGACAAGTTGGCCAGGTTTGGTTGGCCAACTCTCCGTTATCTCTGTTATCTCCTGTTCAAACCCGAGTCAACACTTCCGCATGGTTCGACGTGTCGCCCAGTGGTGGGACGCTGCTGCCGGGCGGGGCGGCGGTCAGCTCATCTCCGCTTCTGCCTCTGCCTGGCCAACGGCTCGGCCTGGCCCTGGGCGCAGCCCGACAGCCCGTCCGCCGAGGGCTTGCGCCTTCGATTCTGACCCCGCCGCAGAGCCAAACCGTGGAGTGCTCCAGCAACGCCACTTTCAGCGTCACGGCGTGCGGACCCCCTCCGCTGCTTTACCAATGGCAGTTCTTTAGCACGAATCTCCCGAACGCCACCAATGTCAATTTGGTGCTGAGCAATGTTAAAACCAATGACGCAGGGGACTACATGGTCGTCATTACCAACCCGAGTGGCTCGGTTACCAGCGTCGTGGCGACGCTGACCGTTCTTCGACCACCCGTCATTACTCGGCAGCCCAAGAGTTTGGCGGCAGCGCCGGGCGGGGCTGCCAGCTTTTCCGTGTCAGCGCAGGGAAGCTTTCCCTTCGCCTACCAGTGGCAAAGGAACGGCACACCGCTTGCCGGTCAGACTAAACCCACGGTAACGATTACCAACATCCAGAGTGAGGATTTTGCGGCGTACACCATTGGAATTACGAACGCGGACGGATCGGCTCTAAGCGATGTCGCGATGTTAACCCTGGCGGTTTCACCCGTCATCACCTCGCTCAGCTTGAATTCAGAAACCTTCATGCTCACGGTTCCAACCGAGGTGGGGCCGACCTACGTCGTGGAGTACAAAGACAGCTTGGAAGACTCGTGGTGGAATGTGTTGACGACCATCACGGGAACCGGTTCGCCGGTTCCCATAACCGACAATGGACTGACGAACACCACCAGGTTTTATCGCGTCCGAGTCCGATAGAACCTAAGCTGTTGCCGATGTGTTTGGCCGACGCTCGTGGT
>JBAXTC010000273.1:0-9016 GCA_037130375.1 Verrucomicrobiota bacterium
TTTTGTACGCCAGGGCCACCAAGGCTTCGATTGATTGAACGGCCTGCTTTTTGGTTAGGCCGACGCTTTCCGCCAGGTTGGGATTGAATTGGAGCGGGTGAAGGGAATCGAACCCTCATCTCAGGCTTGGGAAGCCCGCATTCTACCACTGAACCACACCCGCATCCACTGATGCTCTTATTTAGCAGACTTTGCGCGCAGACGCAACAGTTCATTTTGACTTAGTTCATTTTGTGTTTACTTGACTCCCTCGACAACACAATATCAACGCCATATTGTTCATTATGAATACGTTATCTGATAATCGAACTTCCCGCCGGGATTTTCTAAAGGCCTCAGCTCTTGTCGGCAGTGCGCTCGCCGCGCCCGCTGTGCTGACCGGTCGCGCTGCGGAGAATCCGCCTGCACCAACCTCAGCCGCTTCTGCTGCGGCTTCAACCTCCATCTTCAACATCGCCGCCACTGCGCCGCCAAACAATGGCAAGCTCCGCGTCGGGCTTATCGGCTGCGGCGGACGCGGTTCGGGCGCCGCCAGCCAGGCTCTGAAGGCGGACGCGAACGTCGAGCTCACCGCGATGGGGGATGCGTTCGAAGATCAATTGCAGAAGAGCCTGCGCAGTTTGCAGAAGGACGAGCCTGAGAAAGTCAAGGTGACCCCGGAAAAGTGTTTTGTTGGTTTGGATGCTTATCAGAAGGTGATCGATAGTGGCGTGGATGTGGTTCTGCTGGCCACACCGCCGGGCTTCCGGCCGGTGCATCTCAAGGCGGCGGTTGATGCCGGCAAACATATTTTTTGCGAGAAACCGATGGCGACGGATGCGCCGGGTGTGCGCTCGGTGATGGAGTCGGTCAAAGCGGCGAAGGAGAAGAATCTTGCGCTGGTGGCCGGGTTTTGCTGGCGCTACGATGGAGCGCGCCGTGAGTTTTATCAGCGGATTCACGACGGTGCGATTGGCGACATCCGGGCGATCTATGCCACGTACTATGCCGGCCCGGTCAAACCGATGCCCGCCCCCAGCGAACGCCCCGCCGGCATGGGTGACTTGGAATGGCAGTTGCGCAATTGGTATAACTTCACCTGGCTTTCGGGCGATGGCTATGTTGAACAGGCGTGCCACAGCGTGGATAAGGCCGCCTGGGGCCTTAAAGATCAGTCGCCGATCAAGGCGGTGGCCGTGGGCGGACGCCAGACACCCAACAACCAGGGGAACATCTTCGATCACATGTTCGTGGTGTATGAATTCCCCGATGATGTGCGCGTTTTCATGGGGCAACGTCAGGTTGGCAACACTTACAGCGATAATTCGGATTATCTGATGGGCGCTGCCGGCTTTGGCAAGATTCAGGGCTGGTCGGCGCCTTACCTCAAGGGCAAGGAGAATTGGCGCTATAAAGGTCCAAAGACAGACATGTACCAGAGCGAGCACAACGAACTCTTCGCCAGCATCCGGAGCGGCAAGCTCATCAACAACGGCCAATGGATGGCGCACAGCACGCTCATGGGCATCATGGGCCGTATGGCTGCCTACACCGGGCAGGAGATCACCTGGGAACAAGCCATGAATTCGGAGGAGAAACTGGTTCCCGACAAGCTCGACTGGAACATGAAACTGGACATCGCGCCGATGGCGATGCCGGGTGTCACGAAACTCGTATAAGCCGCATTTGCGCTATCCGTCCAATTGGTTATGCATCGTCGTGAATTCCTGAAAACCGCCGGTGGCGCCCTCGCCCTGGCGGCGCTGGCAACACCGGCCCTCGCCGCTGCCGCGCAAGAGTCCGAAGCTTCCACCCGCAAACGCACCCTCAAGAAGGGCATCATGTGGGGCACCGTGGACGTCAAAGGTTCGACTCTGGAAAAAATGAAGGCTATCAAGGAGGCCGGCTTCGACGGCGCGGAGATGATGAGCCACATGGATCAAGACGAGGTAATGCGCGCCCGCGACGAGACGGGACTGGTGATTCCCAGCGTCTGCGGGCGGGACCATTGGAAGAAGCCGCTTTCAGACCCGGACCCCAAAGTTCGCGAGGAAGGGCTTGAATCGTTCAAGCAGGCATTGCGTGACGCCAAGCGGTATGGCGCTTCCTCGGTGTTGCTGGTGCCGGCGGTGGTCAACAAGGATGTTTCCTACTCGGACGCCTACACGCGTTCCCAGGCAGAAATACGGAAGGCCATTCCGCTGGCGGAGGAGCTTGGCGTGAGAATCGCTTGCGAGAATGTTTGGAACCAATTCCTGCTCAGTCCGATGGAGGCTGCCCGGTATGTGGACGAATTCAACAGCCCGGCGGTCGGCTGGCATTTTGATGTCGGCAACATTCTCAACTACGGCTGGCCGGAGCAGTGGATTCGCATTCTTGGGCGGCGCATCGAGAAGCTTCACATCAAGGAATTCAGCCGCAAGAAACGGGACAGCGAAGGGCTCTGGAAAGGGTTCGACGTGAAGCTGCTCGAGGGTGACAACGACTGGCCTGCCGTCATGAAAGCCGTTGACGACATCGGCTATCACGGCTGGGCGATCACCGAACAAGGCGGGGGCGACAGCCCGGAAGGCCTGAAAGACCTCGCCGACCGGCTTGCGAAGATACTTGCTTCCTGACTCGGGGGAGGGCGAGGGAGCCGGCCATTGAAAATCGGCACGTCAAGAAGCGGCTCACTTCTCCTGAAAGCCCATCCGTTGATTGAGATTTGGCGCGAGCGCAAGCCGCGCTTAGCCGGCATTTTTCTCTTCGGGCTGGTTTTTTGGACTTTTCTTGGTGCGATCGATGGGGGGTTCGTGGGATTCGATGATCCCGATTACGTTTCTGCGAACGCACAAGTGCAGCAGGGGCTGACTTTGGAAAACCTCGAATGGGCCTTCTGCAGCTCCGATGCGGCCAACTGGCACCCCCTGACGTGGCTTTCGCACATGCTCGATTGCCAGGTCTTTGGTTTGGCGCCTTGGGGGCACCATCTGACGAGCTTGTTGCTGCACGCCATCAACGCGGTGCTCGTCTTTGTGGTTCTCGGGCGAATCACCAGCGCCACAGGCCGGAGCTTTGTTGTCGCGCTGCTCTTCGGCTTGCACCCGCTGCGGGTCGAATCCGTGGCATGGATTGCAGAACGCAAAGACGTGCTGAGCACGACCTTTTGGCTGCTCACCCTTTGGGCTTACTCGAAATATAGCGAAGCATCCGCCGGCCAAGCCTCACGGCCAGGAATCCCCGCAGGTGTGACTGGCAACCGAGACAGAAGGTCATCAGACCGGCAGGCGGCGCGCACTGCCATTTCCCCGGCCTGCGGGTCTCGACATCTGCTGCCCGTTGGCCGTGTCGCCTGGCTTTACTACTGCCTTGCGTTTGCCTGCTTCGGCCTGGGCTTGATGTCCAAACCGATGCTGGTGACAGTCCCTTGCGTTTTGTTGTTGTTGGACTACTGGCCTCTGCGCCGGTGGCCACAGCGGAGCGGCCGGGATCTCGTATTGGAGAAGATTCCGTTCTTCGTGGCCGCTATCGCGAGCAGCGCGGTGACCTTTATTGTTCAGAGGCGGGGAGGCGCCATGATTGCCAGCTTGCCATTCGTCGCGCGCATGGAGAACGCAGTCGTGTCTTACTGTCGCTACCTCGGCAAGTTGTTCTGGCCGATCGATCTGGCGGCGTTTTATCCGCCCGTGAACCATTGGCCTTCGACTGCGATACTGCTGGCGGGCCTGCTGCTGCTGGGGCTTTCCATAACGTCCATCGCGCTCCGCCGCCGCTTTCCGTATTTCGTGGTCGGTTGGCTTTGGTTCCTGGGCACGCTGGCGCCCGTCATCGGGTTCGTCCCGGCAGGCGAGCAGTCGATGGCGGACCGTTACTCGTACGTCCCCTCGATCGGCGTTATTTTGCTGGTGGTGTGGGGCGTGTATGATCTGACCAAAGGCTGGCGTTATCAGGCGGTGGCGGCATTCGCGGCAACGGCCGGCGCGGCGTTTTTCTGCATTGCGCAGACGCGCGTCCAAGTCAGCTTTTGGACGGACACCGAAACTCTCTTCCGTCATGCCTTGCAGGTTACCGAGCGCAATTATTTGGCGCATAACAACGTGGGCGCAGCGTTGGACAAGCAGGGGCGCTGGGACGAAGCCCTCAGCGAGTTCCGCCAGGCTTTGCAGGTGAAACCCGACTATCCCGAAGCGCTCAACAATTTAGGCGCCGCTCTGACCCGCCAGGGGCATTTGGACGAGGCCATCGGCCAATTTCGGGAAGCCCTCAGGCTGCGACCGCGCTACGCGGAGGCGCGATATAATCTGGGAGCAGCTTTCCAGGAACAAGGCCGCCTCGACGAGGCCATAACTCAGTATCAACAGGCGTTGCGCCTGAAACCTCATTACGCGGATGCGCACTATAACCTCGGCCTGGCGTTGCAACGCAAAGGAGACCTGGATGGGACCGTTGCGGAATTCCAGGCTGTTCTGAGGCTCCAGCCCAACTCTCCCGAGGTCTGCAACAATCTGGGGGTTGCCCTTGATCACAAAGGACGACTGGATGAGGCGATCAGCCAATATCTGGCGGCGCTCAAACTCAACCCTGACTATGCCCGGGCCCACTTCAATCTGGGAGTCGCCTTGGGGCGCAAGGGACAACTGGACCAGGCCATTGCCGAGTTTGAGCAGACGCTCAGGCTCGATCCGGCTTATGCCGCTGCACAAACGAATTTGGCGGTTATGCTGGACCTTAAGAAAAAGCATGAGCAGACGAATTGAGGCCGACTCGGAGCCGAGTTCCCCGAGCGTGAAGCCAAACCGGGCCTTCTGGCCGGGAGTGATTTGGCGCGGCGCGCGAAGGCTATGGCTCGTTCCGCTGTTGCTGGCCGGCTCGCTCGGCGTCCGGGGCCAGGAAGACACGATCTACATCGACGATCTCGTGGAGGTTGCCGGCCAATGGGCCAAGGACAACCTGGACGATGATGCGCTGCGCGCTTTGCAGGCTGTGGACCGGGAAAAGGTGAAGCAGTTCCTGGACGAAATTCAGAAAGGGTTTCACGGAGAATACGTCCTCGATCTTGCGTCCTTGAAGGAGAGCGCAAAAACCATCCTTCCGCTGCTCGAGGGTTACGAGGAAACGCAACCCTACGCCGTCTGGCTGAAGACGCGGCTGGATTACCTGGAAGTAGCCGACCAGCTCCGGTCCAGCAATCCGCCGCCGAAGCCCGAACCCGGCCGGCCACCCAAGCCGGCTCCCAATCCAACGCCGCGAAAGGAACGCGAGGTTTGGGGCAGGAAGCTTGCGGAACGGCCATGGCCGGAAGCGGCAAAGCTTTATGTGCATCGGCTGAAACCAATCTTCACCGAGCAAAGGGTTCCACCTGAATTGATTTGGGTTGCCGAAGTGGAATCCTCGTTTGACCCGAGGGCGCGCAGCCCGGCAGGCGCTGCGGGCCTCTATCAACTGATGCCGGCGACGGCGAAGCAATACGGCTTAAGCACGCGATTGCCCGATGAGCGGCTGCGCGCTGAAGACAACGCCCGCGCCGCAGCCAGACACCTCCAACACCTCCATGCCCAGTTTAAAGACTGGCGACTGGCCCTGGCGGCATACAACGCCGGCGAACGCACTGTCCAGAAACTTTTGGACCGGCACAAGGCGCGGTCGTTCGACGCCATTGGAATCTATTTGCCGGCCGAAACGCAGATGTATGTGCCTAAAGTCGAGGCGACGCTGGCCCGCCGCGAAGGTGTGAAGCTTGATCAACTGAAAACGCCAAGCGGGTAAGGGAGTGCCAGGTTTTCACATCTGACATGTTTCAGAATACGGCATCCGCCGGATTTTAATGAGGCTGACCGAAGATGATTGCTTCCCGGCCTGTATTCTGTCAGAAATCCCCACCCAATGCGAACGACATTATTAGAACGACCGAATCCTTGCGCGACAGTCAGCAACCGCCCCGCCCCGAGAGGCGGCTTGCGCAAACTGTTCACGTGTTTTGCTAATCTGCTCTTAATCCAGCTTGGAGCTTCTTTCGCTGGCGTGTCGGCTGATGCCCAAACCCCAGTGCGCGAGCTCTTACAACCTCTCGGGTTCAAGATCGCCTACGAAAGCTATGTCGATGGCAAATCGGACATTTTCGTCATGAACAGCGATGGGTCCAACCCGGTGAAGCTGACTCAGACGCCGGCGGAGCAAGAGCACTACCCGCAGGTCTCGCCCGATGGCACGAAGATAAGTTACGTATCGGACGTGGGCGAAGGCCGGGATACCGTGCGGAGTGTTTATCTGATGGATATTGATGGCAAGAATCGGAAGAAGATCGCCGATCATGCGCGGGAGCCTTTCTGGAGTCCGGATGGCAAGGTTCTCGGCTTTTTGCCGCAGGAGTTTGCCAAGTTCGATGTGATTGATTTTGCTACCAAAGGAATGAGTTTCTACGATATGGCCACCGGCCAAATCCTGCCCCAGGTGAACAGCACCAACCTGCATCACCTCTACAATCCGAGTTGGTCAGCGACCGGCAAGTGGATTGTGGCGACCGTGCATGCGGGCATGGGCTTTGACCACGCCATTCTACTCATCGAGGCGCGCGGAACCAACATCGTCGATCTCAAAATCCACGGTTGTCGGCCCTGCTTCAGCCCGGACGCCAAGCAGGTGGCCTGGGGAGCCGGAGACCACGAATTGGCGGCCGCGCCCATCAATCTCGAGGCGGATCGACCGGCAGTCGGCGAATGGAGCGTTCGCATCGAGGATGAGACCAACAAAATCTACCACATCGAGTGGTCGCCGGACGGCCAATTCCTTGCCTTTAGCCGCGGACCCGATGGCAAGGGTGACCCGACCAAGCCCGGCACCCACCAGGCCGCGGCCGAGGTTCACGGTGTGTATGCCAAGGAATGGAATATCGGCGTAGTCAAGACTGACCGTGCCGCGCACTTGGACCTGAACCAAGCCACTGAGGCGGATCTATTCATGCTCACAACCAACGGATTGAGCAACAAGGAGCCGGCCTGGTTCCGGCCGCGCCGCTAAACGGGAAACGCCAACGCTCCGGCATCTCCCAAAACTCCAGTTCTTCACCCTGGCCATGACCATCCTACGTCTCCTTGCGCTGGCAGCAGTGGCCGGCGTCCTTACCGCCTGCGATAAGTCCGGCTCGAACGCGCAGAACGAGCGCAAGCCCGCCGACGCGGCCCCGGATGCCAAAGGCATCGACGCCGGGCCGGTCCCCATCACCACGAAATCCGGAGTCGAGATGGTTTATCTGCCCGGTGGCGAATTCACGATGGGCACCGATCGGGGCGATGCGGACGAAGCGCCCGCGCATAAAGTCCGGCTCAGCGCCTTTGCCATGGACATGTTCGAAGTGACACACGAGAAGTTTGCCAAGGCACAATTGCCTAATCCGTCTCATTGGCAGGACAACCCCCAAGAGCCCGTGGAACGGGTGCGCTGGCGCGATGCCAAGCGCTACTGCAACGAGCGCTCGTTGATCGAGGGGCTGAAACCCTGTTATGACGAAAAGACCGCAGACTGGGATTGCGATTACTCCGCGAATGGCTACCGCCTGCCAACCGAAGCCGAGTGGGAGTATGCCTGCCGCGCCGGAACAGAGGGGCCTTACGACTTTGGACGGGCCGACAAGCTGCGACAATACGCCTGGATGGCCGACAACTCGGACCAGAAGACGCATCCGGCAGGCCAGAAGAAACCCAATGGCTTCGGGATTTGCGACCTCTATGGCAACGTCTCCGAATGGTGTGAGGACGTTTACAGTCCCACCTATTACAAAGAAAGCCCGCCGGTTGATCCGCACGGGCCGCCCAATCCGGGGAAAGATGTCAAGCGGGTGATCCGCGGAGGAAGCTGGAAGTCCAGCCCGGAGCGATGTCAGGCCACCGCTCGCCTCGGAGAACGAACCGGCGACACTGACGCGTGCTTTTCCACCGACTTTTGCGGCTTTCGCTGCGTGCGCCGCGTCACACCGGCGGAGCTCCAACCATTGAGAGGACCGTCAGGAAAGACATAGGGCGACGGCGCGAACCCATCGAGGACGCGCCGTGTTCGGCCGCTTGAGCAGAAAACGCCGCCGCTCCGTCCGCATGCTATTGTCTGCGTCGCCGCACATCGAGATAGACGGCAGCAAGCACCACGAGTCCCTTGACGATGTATTGGAGCGAGAAGTGAACGCCGGCCTGGTTGAGACCCTTATCGAGGATGCCGATGATGATGGCGCCGATCAACGTGCCGCGCATCGTGCCAATGCCGCCCGTGAAGCTTGTGCCGCCGACCACTACCGCGGCAATGGCATTCAGCTCGAAGCCTTGGCCTGACGCCGGCTCGGCCGAGTAGAGTTGCGAGGCGTGGATGATGCCGGCCAAACCGGCCAGCAACGAGCAAATCACATAGACGACCACCTCGTTGCGCGCGAGCGGGATGCCGGTGAATCGGGCTGCCTCGCGGTTGCCGCCAATCGCATAGAGGTGCTGACCAAATCGCGTGCGATGCAGCAAGACGGAGGTCACCCCAAATGCGGCGATCATCAACAGCACCGGCGCCGGCAGGAAGCCGAACAGCCGCGCGTTGCCCAGCGCGAGAAAAAGCTTCTCGGAATCCGGCACGGCCAATGGCCGGCCTTCATTGAAGCGCAGCGCGACGCCGCGCGCCACGAGCATCGTGGCCAGGGTGATGATGAATGGCGGCATCCGCGTGCGGGCGGCACAAACTCCGTTGATCGACCCGAACACCGCCGCCATGCCAAACCCCGCGAGCAGGCCTGGCGCCAGCCCGCCGCGCACGAGCACCGCCACCGTCACCGTCCCAATCAGCGCCACCACGGCCCCGACCGAAAGATCAATGCCCCCGATAAGAATCACCAAGGTCATGCCAAATGCGAGAATCGCGTTCACGGATATCTGCTGGGCGAGGTCGAGCAGGTTTTCCACGCTGAGAAATTGCGGCGCCGAAATCCGGAACAGGCCGAGCAGCACGACGATGGCGACGAGCAAGGGCAACACCTGGCGGAAGGATTTGAAATTAGCGTTCACGGTTGGCTTCAGTTGCGCGTCAG
>JBAXTC010000274.1:0-8992 GCA_037130375.1 Verrucomicrobiota bacterium
AGGTTTTTGATGCCGAAGCATTTATTTTAGTATGATTACTTTCAATTTTCATTTCCACCAATTTCACGGGATTCCTGGCCGGCGACGTTACCGGCAGCCAGGGCGACACGCGAGTGGGTGCAGTGGGGGGAATCTCTGCGTATGCGGTCGCCCAGGGCGCCTACGTCGCCAACGTCGCGACCAGCGCCAACACCGCGAACGCCATCGTCAAGCGGGATGGCAGCGGCGGCTTTGCGGCCGGTGCCATCACGGGTTCTTTTGCGGGGTCGGGATCGGGTCTGACCAACCTCAGCGGCGACGCGGTGGCGACGGGCACGGTGGCCGACGCCCGGTTCTCGAGCAACGTGGCGTTGCTGAGCCGGGACCAAACTTTCACCGGCTCGAACCGTTTCGCCGGCGCGGTGCAACTGACTAACGCCGCCAACCTGCTGGCCGGCACGTTCGCGGGTGACGGCTCCGCCCTGACCAATCTTATCGTCACCGTTGTCGGCACCCCTTCCAGAGCCACCAATTTCATCGGCCCGTTGCTGGGTGACGTGACCGGCTCGCAAAGTGCCACCGTGGTCAGCACCGTGGGCGGTGTCAGCGCGGCCAGCGTGGTCAGCGGCCTCAACGCCGTCAACGCCGCCACCAACGTCAGCACTCCCGACACCATAGTGCGGCGCGATGCCAGCGGCGACTTCATTGCCCGCCGCATTTCCGGCGTTTTTCTGGGCGACGGCGGTCTTTTGACCAACGTGAACGCCGGTCTGCTGGTCGGCACCGCCCCCATCGCGACCAACTTCACAGGGCCGCTTTTGGGCGATGTGACCGGAGGCCAGGGTGCCACAGTCGTCAGCGTCGTGGGCGGGGTGTCGGCCTCGAGCGTGGTGAGCGGCGCGAACCGCGCTAACGCTGCCACGCCGACCAACATCCTGGGCGCTATTGTCCAGCGCCAACCCTCCGATGCGTCGTTTGCGGCGGGCACGATTACGGCGCGGTTCGTGGGGGACGGTTCGGGGCTGACCAACCTGCCGACGACTCCGGCGTATTATGGCGCCCCGGCGGGTGCGGTTTTGGTTTCGTTGTCTTCGCCGGATGCGGCGCTGGTGGCTGGCGGGTACCGCCAATTCATGAGCACGACGGTTCCGGCGTGGGTGAACGGCAGCACGGCCAATGCGCCGAGCGCCCGCTTCGGCCATTCCACCATCTGGAGCGGCCAGGCGATGATTGTCTGGGGTGGGACTGCAGGCGGCAGCGCCTATATTTCATCCGGCGCGATGTATGACCCGAGCGCGGACACTTGGAGCGCCGTTTCCAGCGTGAGCGCGCCGACCGCCCGGGCGAACCACACCGCCGTATGGGCAGAAACGCAGATGATCATCTGGGGCGGCAAGGGTTCCAGCGGCAGTCTCGGCACCGGCGCCCGCTTTAATCCGAGCGCCAACACATGGTTGGCCACCGCCACCAGCGGCGCCCCCTCGGCGCGGGTGGGCCATGTCTCCGTCTGGACCGGCAGCAAGATGCTGGTCTGGGGCGGCAACGACGCTTCGGGTCTGCTCAGCGACGGAGCGCTTTATGATGCGGCTTTGAACCAGTGGAGCACCATCAGCCTGGGCAACGCGCCCGAGGGGCGTATGAATGCGGTTGCGGTGTGGGCGGGGGACCGCATGATTGTCTGGGGCGGCACGGGTCAGAGCGGGGAACTCAATACCGGCGGGCAGCTTGTTTTTACCAACGGACTTCCTGCGCAGTGGCTCTCGACCACCACCTCGAACGCTCCGTTCGCTCGCATCGGTCACACCGCCGTTTGGGCCAGTGACCGGATGATTGTCTGGGGTGGCCAGTCTGGGGGCACCCCGCTGGATGATGGGGCGGTCTATTGCGCCTCGTGCGACGAATGGAAAGGAGTCTCCTCCACCAACGCCCCGCTGCCGCGCTACGATCACGCCGCGGTCTGGACCGGCACAGAGATGCTGATTGCGGGCGGGGCCAACGCTGCTGGCGCACTCTCCACGAGCGCGGGTTACGATCCTGGCACCCAGCAGTGGCGTCCACTGAGCAATGTCGGAGTGCCGCTGGCGCGCAGTCTCCTGGGCGCCGCATGGTCCGGCACCGAAATCCTCGTCTTCGGCGGCTATTCGGGATCGCAGACTGTGGCATCTTTGCAACGGCTTTCACCCCAACCTGCCTGGTATTTCTATCGCAAACTATGAGCCACTCCTTCTGCGCCATCGAGTCTGCAGCCGGAACCCCGCGTTCCCGCCTCATCCCCACCAAGTTCGGTGTTCGGTGTTCGGTGTTCGGTGTTCAAGGTTCAAGGTTCGAAGTTCAAGGTTCGATGTTCAAGGTTCGAGGTTCAAGGTTCGAAGTTCAAGGTTCGAAGTTCGATGTTCGATGTTCACCCTTCGAAGTCCGACGTTCAAGGTTCAAGGTTCGAGGTTCAAGGTTCGAAGTTCAAGGATCGAAGTTCGATGTTCGATGTTCACCCTTCAAAGTCCGACGTTCAAGGTTCAAGGTTCGAGGTTCAAGGTTCGAGGTTCAAGGATCGATGTTCGATGTTCGATGTTCACCCTTCGAAGTCCGACGTTCAAGGTTCAAGGTTCGAGGTTCAAGGTTCGAAGTTCAAGGTTCCCCCTTCAAAGTTCGCCATTCCCCTTTCAACTCCCTTTCCCCTCATCCGCGCAGCCCTCTTCTCCCTCCTCCTCTTAACAACCTCGCTTTCTATCCACGCCCAGTGGGTCACCCAGACCTTCAGCCTCACGAACGGCTGGAACGCGGTTTATCTCCATGTGGATCCTTCGCACGACACCTTGGAGCACCTCGTCGGCGCCGACATCAACAATCCCATTCTGGAGGTCTGGCTTTGGGCGCCGCCGTCCTCGACGCTGCAATTTGTCCAGTCGCCGCAGCAGCCGGTGGCTGGCGCGCAATGGATGGCTTGGAGCCGCAACTCTGCCGATACGCAGTTGTTGCAGCGGCTCGTGGGCAACTCGGCCTACCTGGTGCGGGTGGGGTCTAATGTTTCCACCTATACCTGGAGCGTCAAAGGCAGGCCTCTCCCGCCGGCCTATGAATGGACCACCACCGGCCTCAACTTTCTCGGCTTCCCGACCGTGCCGGTCACCCCGCCCGTATTCGATAGCTTCCTGACTCCGGCGCCGGAGCTGCAGCAAAACGCGCAGATTTACTACTACCCCGGCGGCGAGCTGGGCACGGGCAATCCCGCCCGTCTCTACGCCCTGCGCAGCACCAAAGTCAACCGCGGCCAGGCGTACTGGATTCGCTCCGGCACCACCTATAACCGCTACTTCGCCCCGTTTGAACTTGCCCTCACCGGGTCGCGCGGCGTCACCTACGGCGACGCCCTCAATGCATCGAGTTTCCGACTGCGCAACCTGACGACCAGCAACCTCACCGTCACGCTGAGCCTGCTCGCCTCGGAAACGCCCCCTGTCGGCCAGACGAATATCGCCGGCACGCCGCCGCTGGTCGTGCGCGGAGCGCTCGATACCACCAGCCTTACCTACAGCTACAGCAACCTGTTGGTCGGGGGCAGTTACACCTGGGCGCTGACCCCGCAGGGCCAGTCCGGCTCCGAGGTCGAGGTCGTGCTGGGTCTGGATCGCGTCGCCATGAGTGGCAGCGTCGGCGATTTCTTTGCCGGGGTATTGCGGCTGACCGATTCTTTCGGCCACGCCCAGGTGGACATGCCGGTCAACGCCTCGGTGGCTTCCAGCGCTGGTTTGTGGGTGGGTGCGGCCTCCGTCACGCAGGTCGGCCAGTACCTGAAGTCCTACACCCGCGACGGTGCGAACAATCCTGTCCTCAACACCAACGGCCAGTATGTTGTCTCCGGCATCAACACCAATATCGGCGTCGTATCGCGCGCCCTCCCGCTGCGCCTGATTCTGCACAACCCCGAAGCTGGCCACGGCAACGCCGTCCTGTTACAGCGCGTGTTCGTTGGCATGGATCCCTGGACCAACACGGTGCTCGCCCTCCAGGAGTCGTCTCTCGGCTCGGTCTTCCTCTCCCAGGCCCGGCGCATCAGCGCGGTGCATCTGCCCTGGAACGTAACCAACCACGCCTGGGCCTTCAGCGGAGCTTTGGGCCAGGCGACCAATCTCACCGCCACCGTCACGCTCCCCTTCAACGACCAGGCCTCCAACCCGTTTCTCCATACCTACCATCCGGACCACGACAACCTCGACACCACATTCAACAACGAACTGGCCCAGGGGGCCGAGTCCTACACCGTGCAACGCGCCATCACGCTGACGATCACCCCTCCCGCCAGTGACGCGGCCGCGTTCACCTCCGGCGGTCAGAGTCTCAGCGGCAACTATTCGGAGACCGTCACCGTGAAAGGCCTGGCCCGCGCCGGTGGCACCAACGACACCCGCACCTTCGAGTTGCGCGGCGTTTTCAGCCTTAACCGCATTTCTTCAATTCCCACTCTCACTGCGCCCTGAACCTTCATCTGATTGCGAACCCCTCAACACTTAACATTACATTTTATGAAAATGAACTCGTTCCTCGCGACCCCGCTGCGGATCGCCGTTTCCACCGCCCTGACACTCGCTGCCTGCGGGCCTGTTCTCCGCGCCGCCGATGGTAATCCGCCCGATAAACTGACCTACCAGGGCTACCTGGTGGATGCCGCCGGCAGCGCCTTGGGCCTTACCGCGCCCAAGAACTACGACGTCATCTTCCGCATTTACAACCACGAGACCGCCAGCGGAACCACGTACAGGCTTTGGTCCGAACTCCAGACCGTGACCGTGGATAAGGGTTACTTCAGCGTCGTGCTCGGCGAGGGCGGTGCTTGGAGCACTGAAGCGCGTCCGGGTCTTTCCACGCTTTTCACCAACCAGGTGGACGCCTCGGACCGTTTTATCGAAATGACCGTCCGCGGCATCGGCGCCTCGGGCGCCGATTCCACAATTCTGCCCCGATTGCGCCTGCTCTCTTCCCCCTATGCCCTGCTGGCCAGGACCGCCGTCAACGCCAAGTACCTGGCCAATGTCGCCGGCGGCCAGATCGTCAGCGTCCTGGGCACCAACGTGGGCATCAACAAATCCGCCCCTGTCAGCGCGTTGGATGTCAACGGCACTCTTACCGCCACCGCCCTTAGCGTCAGCGGCGGTGCCACGGTCAGCGGCACGGTGGCGGCCACCACGGTCAATGCCACCACTGTCTCCGGCACGGCGGTCAGCGGCACGACCATTACCGCCACCGGTGGCTTTGTCGGCCCGGGCACCGTGCCGATCGGCACCATTGTCATGTGGTCCGGCGCCACCGCTCCCACCGGCTGGGCCTTGTGCAACGGGCAGAGTGTCAGCGGCCAGCAGACCCCTGACCTGCGCGGGCGCTTCGTCCTCGGTTCCGGCTCCGGCACGAGTCTGACCTCCCGCACGCTGGGCCAGACCGGCGGCGAGGAAAACCACACCCTGACGGCCAGCGAAATGCCCAGCCATTCGCACTCTGTGGATCCGCCCAGCACCGGCACCACCAGCAACGGCGACCATACCCATGGCTACAGGTCCGGTTGGAATAGTCAATCCGGCATTCAAAGTGGGAATTTTAATGCCGGCGAAATCGGCTTCCGGGCCATGGACAATACCACCACCTCGAGCGGCAATCACACCCACGCCGTTGACATCGCCGCATTCAATTCGTCCACCAACGGCAGTGGTGTGGCGCACAACAACATGGTGCCCTACTATGTCCTGGCCTTCATCATGCGTGTTCAGTGAGCGCGCCGTATCTCCGCAAGGCCGCATTTCCAGCCATTTGAACCCAAAGGAACGACATGAGCACAGCCTTCAGGCAATCAGCGCTGCTCGCCCTGGCGCTTTGCACCAGCTCCGGCCTGCTGGCCGGCCCCCTTCTCCTGGTGCCATTCGAGTTTCAGCAGCGAGCGACCACCTACAACCTCCAATCGTTGGCCGGGGTCCCCATTTCCTCGGTCAGCAACAGCCCGGCGGGCTCCAATGGCCGCATGCCCCCCGCCTCGGACCCGAACGAATCCGGCACGTACAACCCCTCGACCATCAACCAGTTCAAGAGCCTGGTCAGCTTCGGCGCCATTGCCGCGCGCACCAACTGGCTCGCCCTGAGCACTAACGCTCTGTTGCGGGGCTCAAACGCCTTTTCCGCCAGCGTGGCGGTCGCCATGCAGTTGCCCCGCGCTTATTCCAACGGCACTGTGGCCATGGTCCTGCGCCGCGCCCAGGTCGGCGCGCCTTACCTCGTGCGCAAGGTGGATTTTGCCTTCGGCAACCTGGTCGAAGTCCCCGCCAACAACGAGAACGGCGCGTCGCTAACTGTGGTCAAGGAGACCTATTGGCAGGCCGAGCCTTATTCGACCAACAACCACGCTGACGCCGGCTATTACTACAGCCCCCACGCGCAAAAGGTTTTCGCCATCCAGGCTGGCGCGATGAAGGTTACCTGGTGCCGGCTAACCCCGTTTACGGCCGCCACCATTCCCGCAAGCTATGTGAACCAGCTCGGCGACCAGAGCTTCCTGACCAACGGCGCCAGCATCTACCTGCTCTACACCGTGAGTTACATCGTATCGGGCAGCCCGTCCAAGCCGCCTCTGAAAATGTACTGGACCGAGCGCGAGTACCGGGTGACCGGCCTGCCGGTGTCGGTGCCGCGAGGTCGCGTGGGCGGCATCAACATCGCCTACAACAACGAGTTTCCCCGCACCGTGGTCGAGGAGTATCGCGGTCCGGGCTATACGAGCCCCACCGAGGGCACCACCAACGCCGCGCTTTCCGAGTTGCGCACCCTCTGGTACGACCAGGGCCAGGGTTATATCTATGCCTACAACATGGAAGGGCGGGCCTTTGTCGAACTCCTCGGCGATGCCAGCCCCGATGGCCAGACCCGCGAGCCCCTCGGCTACGAAATCGTCGATGTTGTCAAGCAACCGGTGCCCGCTGACCTCACGGTGGAGCTGGGGGAACGCCTGGTGCCACCCGCTCCCGAATCCGCCGACGATCTCTATGCCGAGCCGGTGCTGACGACCGACGGTCAGTACGTCTATCGTCATACGCAGCCCGTCAGCGGACGCCTCAACCTGTATGCCACGCGCGAGACCACCAGTCCGAACGATTCCCTGGTCCACTGGCTCGAGGCGGGCGTGGCGGGAATCAAATGGCCCAAGGTTCTCGCCCGGTATGAACAGGTCTGGCCCCAGACCATGGCTAAATACAGCCACTACATCCGCCCGGCCGCCGCCACGGAAGACGAAGCCAAGACCACCGCGGTGCAACTTTCCACCGACAATGTCCCGTTCATTGCCTACCAGGATCCCATGGACCGGCCGCGGGCCAAGCTCACCGAGGATTTCAAATTCTTCACCTTTTTGGATGCGGCGGTACCGGCGCACCGGACGCTATTGCGTTTCACCTCGGGCGAATACGTCGCCTTCGAGCGCGTGTTCTCCTGGCTTGATTCCAGTCTGCGCACGACGAACTTTGTCGGCTCGATCGCCACCAACTTCACGGAGGTCAACAATTACGCCAACTATCCCGCGATCTACGCCGCCTATACCAACCGCCTGGCCGCCGCGATGGTTTCTTACTGGGCTCCGCACGCCGCATACACGAACTACTTGCTGGCCTCCAGCAACTATGTGAGCCAATACACCGCCTACAGGAACTACTTGGACCAGATGGTCGCCTACAACGCCTACAGGAACTGGCTGATCCTTTACTACGCCTACACCAACATCAACATCAACCCCGCATTTGTTTATTCAAATGACTTCAGTGGTGTCGCGCCACCCCAGGGCATGGGCACGGTCGCCGGAAACGCCTCCATCTCCGGTGGCGTCCTCAAGCTGACGGATCCGTATCAATATCTCAGCGGCTATTATGATGTCAATCTCAACTCCCCTAGCATTTTCTACTTCATTGGTCAGAATTCCACACCTTTAACCAGCTTCACCGCCACCTTTAGGCTGAATCTCACCAACAACTATTATCTGCCAGTAGCCGATGGTTTAAGTTTCAACTTCGGTCAATATAGACCTGATAATCCGGCGGAGGGTGACCCCAGAGACCTTTCCGTTTGCTTCGACTTGTACCCCAATAGTTCCGAGGATGAGGCTCCCGGAATTTCCATCAAATACAATGGCACGACCAAGGCGGCCGTGGGTATGAGGCTGTATGGATATACCCGCCAATCCCTATTTGGTTCTCAGTATCCTACAGGTGTGCTCCCCGTTCCCACCGACCCAGCCACCAGTGCTCCGATGGATCTCATGACCGACAACAACAACTATGTCCCCGTCAAGATCGTGATGCGCAATGGCGGGTTCATGGATGTCTTTTTTAGAAACGTGCAAGTGCTGACTAATGTCGCCACCGGCTTTACCAATGGGTTCGGTCTTTTCAATCTCAGCGCCTCCACCACCAATCGTGTTTGCTCCCAGTCGATTGATGATCTGATGATTAGCGTGAACCCGAACACCGCCGCCGACCCCGGACCCGCACCACCTTACGTGGCCAGTCCCCCCGCCTTGGTGCCGGATCCGGGCGCGCCACCCACCGTCGTGCTCGAACCTGCCCTGCCGGATGTCGGTCCGGTTCCCTCTCCGGACATTTGGACCAGCGATTTCACCACGCCCCGAGTGGTGCTGCAGACGGTCTGCGTGGGGGATCGCATCACCGCCCCATCGGGTGAACTCGGTCAGAGCAGATACCTGGCCGGCCACATTAATGCCGCCATGGGCAGGCTGTATCATCCCGGCGCTTACGTGGACCCGCTGGTGAGCGGTTTCACCGTCGCCGCCCGGGGGGCCATCATCCCCGTCAACGCCGTACCCGGCACGAACCAATTGGAGGTCTGGTGGTTTCGCACCAACTCGCTCGCGGCCGGCCCCAACGCGGGCAATAATCGCCTCGGTTTCGCCTCGATCTATTGGCCGGCTGTGCTCGGCCGCTACACCATCGCCTGGCCGGCCAACCCGCGTGAAATCGTCCTGGCCAGCAAG
>JBAXTC010000275.1:0-8973 GCA_037130375.1 Verrucomicrobiota bacterium
TTGCGTTGGAATTGCAGGGCACGACGGGGTACGGCTACCTGATACAGGCGTCAACGAACCTGGTGGATTGGCAGCCCGCGCAATATCTGGTGCTGACGAATGGGTCTGGTTACTTCACCGACTACTACGCGCCCTACTACAGCCAGCGGTTTTATCGGGCTGTGGCTGCTTCGCAGGGACAGTAGAGGATGGTGGCGTGGAGGGTCCGCTTGTTACAGGGAAAAGAATCCCTGTAACAGCGTTGACAGCGGGGGCGATTTGGGGCATATCTTGGGCATGGCACGATCTTCAACGACTTATCCGCGAAAATGGACCTCCGGGAAGACCACCGTGATTCGCGTTCCTGAGCGGATTGCGGATCAGCTTTTGGACATCGCCCGGCGGTTGGACGCCTCGCCGAAGTGCTTTCTCCGGGAGGATGGGAACACCTTCGTGCTGGAGCTCGTGCCCGCCGGGCGGGTGCGGTACACGGCTGACAAGCCGATTAACGTCGCGAGCGTGCCGCAGCGGAGCCCGTTCCGATACCCTGGCGGCAAGACGTGGCTGGTGCCGTACATCCGGGACTGGCTGCAGAACAAGAAGCCTGCACCGGCTCGGCTGATCGAGCCGTTCGCCGGCGGAGCGATAGTGAGTTTGACTGCGGCCTTCGAGCGACTGGCCCGGCATGTGATTTTCGCGGAGATGGATGCGGGCGTTGCGTCGGTTTGGCGGTTAGTGCTCAACGGGCAGGCGGAGTGGCTGGCGAAGCAGATTTTGAGTTTTGAGGTCACGCTGGAAAGCGTGACGGAAACGCTCGGGCGGGATGCGTCGGGGTTGCGGGAGAAAGCGTTTCAGACGGTTTTGCGGAACCGGGTGCAGCGCGGCGGCATTCTCGCGGCGGGGGCCGGTTTGGTGAAGACGGGCGAGAACGGGCGAGGTCTGCTATCGCGGTGGTACCCTGAGACGCTGGCCCGGCGGATTCGGGAAATCAACCGGCAGAAGGATCGGCTGACGTTTGTCGAGGGCGACGGGTTCGCGCTGATCGAGGAGCACAAAGCGGACGTCGAGGCGGTGTTTTACATTGATCCGCCGTACACCTTGGCCGCCCGGCGCCTTTATACGATGTGGAAGATCGACCATGCGAAGCTGTTTTCGGCGCTGGCTGAGTGCCGGGGTGATTTCCTGATGAGTTATGACAATACGGCTGAAATTGCGCAGTTAGCCAAGCAGCATGGATTCCAAGCCCAGGCGGTCGCGTGCCCCGGGAGCAACGGAGGCCGCTTGACACACCTGCTGGTCGGGAGGGGGCTTGGGGCATGGCTGCGAAGATAGAGGTAATAGTTATGAAAAAGAGCAAAGAGGTAGAATCAGTGGAACGAATGGAAAAGCAGTGTGAGGAGATGCGGCAGCGGCTCGGTATCTCCAAGCGGGGTGAAACACTGTACCAATCGCCGCTGAGCATGTGGTCGGAAAGCGACGTGGTAGTTGAGGCGGACGGACGGGGTGGAGCAACGCTACAAGTCGTTGTCGGCAACTACCCGGACGATTACGTCACCAAGAGCGAGCAGCGATTCCTCAGCGAAGATGTAGCCTGCGACGCGGCGGAAGCACTCGTCGCGAAGCACACGCGCGTGCCACGCGGAGTAGTTTGAGCGATACGGGGGCAGGTCAGGAGATGCTGCTTGAATATTCGCGCCGGAACTCTTCGTAAACGATGCGGAGAACCTTCTGTCGGTCCTCCGGCTCGTCGAAGGTAGCGGCCATTTTCAGCAGATCGGCTTTGCTGATGGACTGGACCTTCATGTCTATCAGGTACTTTTTAACTTCTTTGGAGATGTCGTCTATGACGAGGATTACGTTGCCGTCTTGGAGGCGCTCGTTGTCGAAGTTTATTTTGAGTTCGGCGTAAAGCTTGGCGGCTTGGGACTCGGTGTGGACCCGGAGCTTCTTGACTTGGTACACGACCCCGAAATTCGTAGAGAGGTCCACTCCTTTGTCGTGTGCTGATGTTCTGGTGTCCCGGTAGATTTTGCACGCAAACTTCTCCAGGTTGACCTTGATGACCGCGAAGCTGAAAATCTCAAAATTGGATGGGGTCTTGTCGATTTGCTGGTGAATCAGGTCAAAGAAGCGTGCCTGACTCTCGGCGTAGGCCATCCGGGCTGCTGTGTTGCTGAGGAGGGGCACCACGCCCAGCCTCTCTTCAATGTGCTGCTTTATGCGGGGCGGTATCCACTGGCACAGGGGTTCGGCGAAGGTGGTGTAGGGTGGGACTACCTCGTACTGCAGGTGCCCCACTGACTTGAGCACACTGTATCGTGACATCCTCAAGCCGTAGGCGTCGTAGTACTTCGCCCCGATGTGGACATCGTGGCCGAGGTACTCCTTGAGCATTCTAACAGCAGACTCGTAGGCCCTCTTGACCTCGGTGTCGGAGAAAACTCGTTGGCCAGTGTCTTTGAATACGCGGAGCAGACCCATGGTGACGACCGGCATGATTACTTTGGTCTGCGAGTACTTGAGCATCCGGTCAACCTCGGCGCGGCAGAAGCCCTCCGTGTTGGCTGGCGGTGTTTTCAGGCTCTTGGCCATGTCATTGGCTCTTCCTGAACTCAGCTCCTCCAAAAGTCGCTACCGTTGCCCCAGGTGCGGATCGTCGGAACCTTGGTTTGTAGCTGGGGCAGGAGGCGTTTCGGGCCTGAACTGCGCCAGTCCGGCCTGCGGTGCTTGGCCGGGTAGGGAAGCGCCAGGTATTCGGCTTCACCAAGCATTTTGAACTCGTTTCTCATGCTCTTGCCGGAGAAATAGACGGCTTGGACTTCGATGGCGCACCAATCGATCGGATCCCTGCACGGGTGAACGAGGACGTTGTCAATCCTGCCGATAAAGTCGCGGCTGTCCTGCTCGTCGTCTTCTGCCGGCGCCTCCTCAGGCCGGAGGCGGTCGAGAAAGCCAACTTCGCTCAGAACGATTGGCTCCGTGGTTTGCAGAAGGGTCTCTCCAACCCAGTGGAATATGGCGTCGGCCTCGAGGAAGCGTAGCGGGCATGTGGTGATGACAGGGCCGATGCCGGCGACTGGGCCGTCGCCCGTCTGCTGGTATGATCGGAGGGAGCAGACGCCGCCTTTCTTGTTGCACTTGGCTTCCGGCAGGAATGGGCAGGGAGTTCCGGTCAGGCCGTCCAGATCCCATTCTGTCTTGGCGAGGCGAAACCGGTCGGCGGGGGAAAGGGTCTCGAAGCTGACGCCGTACCACTCACCGATGGAATACCGGCTGCGGACTTTTGGTGGTTTCGGTTCTTTCGGCTTTCTCGGTTTCGCCATGCGCATGGTCTAGCAGGCTGGGCGGCGCTTGGCGAGGAAGTTGTGATCGAGGTGGTGCGGTGCAGGCCAGTGCACCCAGAAGGCCCGCGGGAGGATAGGTTGGGACAGTGGGATCCGCTCCTGGTGGCAGTTTCGAATTGAATGGACACGCCCCCCTGGTTCTTTTACCAGGTCACACACGGCATGGGCACCTCGTAAGGGCTTCCGCGGTTTTCGAGAGTCAGAGGCACTGCAATTGCCAGCGCCCTGGGCGCGTGGTTGTCTTCCCGGGACAGAATTACGACGGGCCGGACCTTGCCAGCGATGCCCAGGTCAACGATGAAAACGTCACCAATCTTCGGGGCCGGAATCATCCAAGGTGGTCCACATTTCATTCCGCCGTTTCGCGTCAACGAGGTTATCATCCCGGTTTACTGACAGATTCAAGGGTATGCTGTCGGTTCTGGCAATCCGGCTCACAAACATGCGCACAGTTTCTTCGAGGGATGTGCCCAGATCGGCGCTCACTTTCCTGGCCTTCTTCAACAAGTGTGGCTTTACTCGACATCGAAAAAGCACGGTCATGCTTCAAGGTGCTTGCAGCGGGGTCAGAATCAGTATTTACACCCAGCGGCCGGACACCCCGGTCAAACCCTTCGTTCTGACGCCACTCCGCCGCATCACCGGGCTGCCAGCTCAAATGCGCGGGCGTGATGAATTTCCTTGTCTCCGAGGGGACGGATATGGTCGGCGGAGACCTTCGCCACGGCGACGGTACTTCCGTCAAAGGTAGTGAATTCAACCTGGTAGCTGTGGCCGCCCCCATAAACGTGAACGACCGCTCCGACATCGCCAACCGCAAGCCCATAGTCGGGGAGGTCGGCGGCCAGCGCCACGCAGTCCAGTTCTTTGATCATGTAGGCAGAAGATACGCTGTAATGAAGCGCGGTGCAAGCTTGCCCGTTTCCAGGAGCCAGACCGTAGCACCAGGGCCGGCAACCAAGGATGAAGATGGCTCGAGACTGAAGCCAACTGATAAGAAGTCTTGCGGAAACCGGATGGACCAGAAATATTTGAGTTGGGTTGACATAGGATCGGAGGCAAAGAATCTTTAGGGCATGCTTACAAGCACCGTCAGTGACCAGGGCCAAACGACCGTTCCGGCCAGCGTCCGAAAAGCCTTGAAGGCGCCTCCAGGCACGGTGCTTGCCTCGGCGGTGAACGGATCCATGGCCGAAGTTGTGCCTCTGAAAAAGGCTAATGAACGCAAGTGCCGCAAGATCGACTACGCGGCCCTCATCAAAAGCTGGAAGGAGTCTCCGGCCGTGCCGGACCATCTGTTGAAGATCCGGCGGTCCAAAGAGCTGTGAACTTCTATCTTTGCGCGCTTAAAAGGTCAGCAATGAAGGCGCTCGGCCCGCCGGTAAGCGGGGCCACTACCGTATGAGACGACTTATTTGCATCGGCGGCGGTTGTCTTCTTCTTTCTTGGTTCATCGGTGAGCCATCCAAAACATGGGTTGGAGGGATTGGTTCACTCGCGGTTATTGCCGTGTTTGTAGTTTTGCTGGCTGACCTGATTGCCGGGCGCAAAGAGTGGGAAGCGGCCTCTGGACGTGGTGCGACTGTCAATTCCAAACCGAGGGTTTGACGGTGCCCACCATCCCAGTTGACTAGCGGGCAGAAAGAGAGATAATACCAATGTTATGGCAACGCCAGTCTGTCACGAAATCGAAAGCCAGTTCGCGCAATTGCCAACGGAAACCCAGTTGAGCTTGCTTGAACGGCTGGTGCATCGCGTCCGGGCTGGCTTGGGCAATGCTCACGATTCCTGGGAAGCGGAGTTGTCCGCGATGGCCGCCGACCCCGAGGTGCAGAATGAACTGAGCCGGATTCATGGCGAGTTCGGTCCCGCCGAAGCGGACGGTTTGGAGCGAGCCTGATGCCGGTCCACCGCGGAGAGGTTTACTTAGTCAACCTGAATCCGGTTCAAGGCCGAGAGCAGGCGGGACGCCGCCCGGTGTTAGTCGTTTCCGCCGCCACTGGGAAGCGCCTGACGGAGGAAGGAAGCTCGTCGAAAAATGCGATTTCCTTTGTCGTGATACTGATACTGTCAACTCAGGCACAATCGCCGGGCGAAAAGGTCTTCGTCGTCGGCGTTCGATCAATCCATTTGCCCAGCGGCTGAGGATCGAACCGGGCGAACTTATCGAGCAGGGTCTCAATGTCCGCCTCGACCACGAGCGAATCGAGGTGCTCCTGCTTCAGGAACCGTTCTCGCTGGATATGGGCCAGGAATTCCAGCAGGGGAGCGTAGAAACCGCAAACGTTGAGCAGGCCAACGGGCTTGCGATGCAGGTCAAGCTGCAGCCATGTGAACGCCTCGAACAGTTCTTCCATCGTTCCTATCCCGCCCGGCAGCGCGATAAAGGCATCCGAGAGATGGGCCATCTTCTGCTTGCGTTCGTGCATGGAATCGACGGCGATGAGCGAGGTCAGTCCCTCATGCGCCAGCTCGCGCGCGATCATGTTCCGCGGAATCACGCCGATGACCTCGCCGCCCGCGGCCAGAGCCGCGTCCGCCACGACGCCCATCAAACCAACCTTCCCGCCGCCATAGACGATCGTCAGGTTGCGAGCGGCCAATACCGTGCCGCAACGGCGGGCGGCGGCGGAGTACTCCGCCAGCGAACCGGGGCTTGAACCGCAGTAGATACAGACTCGTTTCATGGGTGCATGATGATCAGCGGCTGAAAGCAGAGCCATGCCGGGCAGAGAAAGTCAAGAGTGGCGAAGGCCAGCCATGCGAAGGCGATTGAAGCAGTTGCCAAGAGCGTCCGGCTCATCCAAAGTATGGCCAGATGAGCAAGCGTTTTTACATCACGACAGCAATCGATTACGTCAACGGGCACCCGCATCTCGGTCATGCGTACGAGAAGGTCGTCGCGGACGTGATCGTGCGGGCGCGCCGCAGCCTGGGGCAGGAGACGTTTTTTTTGACCGGGCTGGACGAGCACGGGCAGAAAGTGCAGCAGGCCGCGGTGGCGGACGGGAAGAGTCCGCAGGTCTATTGCGATGAACTGGCTGCGGTATGGAAGGCATTTGCCGCGAAGCTGGAACTGACCAACGACGATTTCGTCCGCACGACCGAGACGCGGCATAAGCAAGTGGTCCAGGCGATTCTGGCCAAGCTTCATGCCGAAGGGCACTTTTACAAGGAAGTCTATCGCGGCTTCTATTCGACGCGGGAAGAGACGTTTTTGACCCACAAAGACCGCCGCCCCGATGGCACATTCGACCCCGCCTACGGCGATGTCGTTGAACTGGACGAGGAGAACTATTACTTTCGGCTCAAGGACCACCAGCAATGGTTGATTGATTACATTGAGCAGAATCCGACGTTTGTCGCGCCCGCCTACCGGCGCAACGAGGTGCTCGGCTTTTTGAAAAACAATGTGCTGGAGGATTTGTGCATCAGCCGGCCCGCGGCCCGCTTGAACTGGGGGATTCCGCTGCCATTCGATCCTGGCTTTGTGACTTACGTTTGGTTCGACGCGCTCTCGAACTACATCACCATCCCCGCGGCTCAGGGTGATCCGGGCGTGCCAGGCGCCCTGCGCCTTCAACCCTCAACCCTCAACCCCCAACTCTCTCTGTGGCCTGCCGACATTCATCTCGTTGGCAAGGACATCCTGAAGTTCCACGCGGTCTATTGGCCGATCATGCTCAAGGCGATGGGGGCGCCGTTGCCAAAGCAGGTGCTGGTGCATGGTTGGTGGCAAAAGGACGGTCAGCGCATGAGCAAGAGCACCGGCAACGTCGTTGACCCGGTGGCGGTCATCGACGAATGGGGGGTGGATGCGTTCCGCTTTTATGTGCTCCGGGAGCTGGACATCGGCCCCGACGGCAATTGGACGGAAGCGGGCTTCAAGGCGCGCTACTCGGCCGAACTGGCCAATGGTCTGGGCAACCTTGTCAACCGCTCGCTCTCGATGCTGAAGCGCTATCGGGACGGGGTGACGCCAAAGCCATCAAACGAACTCGCGCCGGAAGTGGAGAAAGTCATCGCGGAAACACGCGCTCTGCTGGAGCAAAATCAACTCCAGGGCGCACTGCAATGCATCTGGTCGCTCGTGACGAAGGCTAATCAGTATGTGGACCACACCGGGCCGTTCAAGCTGGCCAAAGATCCGTCCAAGGCCGAGCGCCTGGACGAAGTCCTCTACAACCTGGCGGAGATATGTCGCATTCTCGCGGTAATGCTCTGGCCTTTCCTGCCGGGAACGGCTTCCCGCATCAATGCGCAGCTCGGGTTGGCCGGGGCGCCCGACAAGTGGTCCGCGGCGAGCTGGGGTGGGCTTGCGTCAGGGCACGCCATCGGCACGCCGGCCCCGCTGTTTCCGCGGAAAGAACCCTAAGACCTGGCATGAGGCGGCGTCGCCAAGCCAGGCAGTTGGAATTTAGAGCTTGGTCCCTGGGGTTTGGAGCCTGCCTGTTCTCCATCGCTCTTCAGGCCCAAACGCTTGATCTTCCCTCGCGTCCCGCCAACGCCTTGACCGGCGCCGAGTTCGCCAAGCGCATCACTTCACTCGACTTGATCGAGCGAGAGAAGGAGATCTTCACCCAAATCACGTCCGGCAACGTTCCGGATTTCCTTCGCAAGCTTTGTCCGGTTGTGACCGTCAACCTTGCGGTCGGCAAGACGAACAGCGCGACGTTTTACGCCACGCCGGATTATCTGGCGATTGGGTCAGATGAAGACTATTTCCTTACGCCGATCTCGCCCAACACAGCCCAGCGAATTGCGGATGTGCTAAACTGCTCGTTGCCGACGCCGAAGATGGTGAACGAGATCTATGCGGGCGCCGAGGTGAAGCTTGCGCCGGCGCCAATACCGCCCAGCGCTGCGATGATCACCGTCCCGGTCTTCAGCAATCACAATGCAATCGTTCGCGCGCAGCGGGCACAGCAGTTGAAAGCGCATCCGCTCGGCGCGCTGGTCGCGGGACATCAAAAGGATGTCGTCATTTCAGCGAAGCTGGCGTCAGCCCCGGGGAAGGTGGCCATCTACGGCTGGCATCAGACCAACGGTGTGCCAATCCAGCCGCTATATCTCAAACACATCGCCTCCTGGGTTGACTATAGCCAATGCGTTCGTCTCGTTCAGCAGAACATGCTGGTCAACGGCGTTACAAAGACAGTTGCCGGGATTTTGGCCGACCCAGCTCTCGCCGGACTGTTGAGCGACGAAGGCGCGGTTCCAAACCCGCGCTACCCCACCAACGCCTTGCCACCCTCGCCTCCAAAGTCAGCGCCGCGGGCGGGACATGGGGCAGAAGCCACGCGATGCAGCGGGATATGGCGGAGGATTTCAAGTTCACGAGCCAGACCAATGCCGAGTTCCAGAGATTCTCCGCCCTGGATGGCCGGGTGCAATTCATCCTGAAGGAGAACCCCGAAAAGAAGATTCTCCATACCGTCCAGGTCGAGCGGAACGGTTTCATCCACAGCATGGTGTCGGGCACCTCCAACCAGAGCCAGGGCTACGAGTATTTTGGCCCGCGGGCTTACTCAAAGTGGATCAGCCCTGAATAATCAAACGGCCCTCATGGCCGCCATCTAATCCTGAGACATTACGCTAGGATTTGAGCCAGCCTTGCGGAGATTTCAGATGAATCCCAAAGGGATTCCGC